>JANQPW010000817.1 GCA_028285285.1 Silvanigrellales bacterium | reverse complement strand
TTTGAGAAGGCAACTAAAAAATGAAAAAGGTGCTTTTTGTAGTCCTTGTTTGGTTTCAAACAACCTGTGTGAGCTCACAGCACAATGAGAATATCTCCCGCGTCAACATTTCGTTTTCAGTGGGTGAGCCCATTCTTCCCAAACAGCTCGACGAAAGCCTTCGACAATCGGGTGCCGCCAACCTCATTGAGTTTTTGGAAAGCAGAGAGAAGCACGGCAACTATATGCAGCAACTCATGGCTCTGCACGGAGAAAAAATGAGGGAGGAGAACTTTGACTGGGTGCGTAAAGACGTGTTGCGACTTGCCAATATGGAGGGCTCCGAACGTTTCGTGGAGCGAGCCTGGGAGCGTTCCTTCTTTGGAAAACCCATCACACTCAGGGGCACACTGCGAAACCCCAAAGCCATCGACCCCCAAATCTCACTGCAGAGCCTCGTTGCCACCCTGCAAAACACAACAGCTCAGCAAGCCCGAGGGGTCGACAAATCGTTGGCCCAAGAAAGCTGCATCAAAACCGTGGCTGAACTCAACAAAATAAACAACACACCAGAAATTGACGAGAAACAACGAAACAAAGAGCGTGGTAGATTCTTTGGCCAAATCAAGAAATCGCCGGAAGTGCAAAAATCTCTCGCTTGGATCACGAATCAAGCACTGCAGCACCTCTCTTGGCAGGGCCTTGCGACAGCCAGCCCAGAAGGCAGAGTCTCAGCAGCAGTGTTTTCAAAGGCCCTTCTTCAAGCAGCAACAGCAGCAGAGTATGAGATCAACTGCTCCTTTCCAGGGCTTCACGACCTGGTGATCAAAAAGTTTTTTCCCAAAACCCTCCAAGAACTCCACACCCGCTCACAGGAATCCTTCGACCAAGTGTACGAATTTGTTCCCACCACCCGAGCCCTGCACACATTTTGGAAGGGGACCAACTGCGACGACTGTGTGGGAGGTCAGTGGGAAGATCGCCTCACTTCTGAACGCTGGGCAACGGGTGCGCTTGAAGGCACGCTTTTTTTTGAAGTCTACTTCTCCTCAAAGCAGGTGCCCAAAAAGCACATTGGATTTGTGCAACTCGTGCCGCTCGTGAATGAAAAAGATCAAAAAACCTATGCTTCTCTTGACGCGACGGGCCCGGAACTGACCAGTAACCGCACCTTTCTGTTTTCATCGGGAAAAGCTGTCAAAACAAGCGCTATTGAGGCTTTTTTGCTCGCCTTTGAAGAGCAAATGCCGCGCCGGTGGGCAGGTATTGTGAAAAGCAACTCACGCGCAACCATCAGCGGAGGAGTTTCCCCCCTTTTGGTGCGTTCCGAGTTGTTCCAGAGAGCCACTATTGTGGGCAGTCGAGACGATCTCAAGCATGCGGGCGCTGAACTCGCCGATTTTCTGATCGCCGGAGGACGATCTTCAGAAGCTGGAGATGTCTATGCCGGAAACATGATGACCGACGGCACCTCTCGTGGACCCATCGACGGGAGCAATGTGAGCGAAATCAGATTGCTGGCTCCCGGCGCCCTTCGTCAGTTTCCGATTATGATCTTTGCAACGATGTCGGAACTGCAAAAGACTCTTGAACAACGACCTCAAGATCCCTGACTTCGTCGTCTGTGAGGCTCTGAAAGAACCTCTCCCTCTTTTTCTTGGAGAGGACTCCCTGGTTGTCACGGCGTGATCGAATAAAGAGGTCGATGAGCCTGTCAGGGAGGTCGACAACATGCTGGATTCCGGCTCTGCATCGCATCTTTATGCTCACGCCGTAAACGATAATTCCTTCGATACGCTGTCCAACCATTTACCACGACGCTGAAATCATTACAAACAAGCAAAGAGATGCCAAAATGCTTACAAATACTCTCACTGCTTGCCCGTTTCCATCTGCGACAACCGCTTTTCGCGCCTCGAATCTCGGAAGTGCTTCACAACCAAATAGACCACGAACACAAACGCCACGCCAAAGGCCACAAACTTGACGGGCTGCAGCACAGCTATGATTTCTTTGCCATAAAACGCCACAAGATAGATCTGAGTGGGCACAGAGACAGCTGCAGCGGAACCATCCACGGCCATAAACTTCCAGGCCTTGATGCCAACGGCACCACAGGCAACATGCCCGGGAAATCGCACACCGGGCATAAAGCGAAAGATCCCCGCTGCCCAATGACCATATTTGGTTGTCCAGCGCTCAATCTGTTTCCGGCGCTTCTCGTTGAGAAACCGGGACATGAACCTCGACTCGAGAAACCGCGAACCAAAGGTGCGCCCAATGGAATAGACAATGAAGTCGCTCCCAAACACCGCAAAGAAGGAGACAACCGCCAAAACATGAACGTTGACCACCGGCGCGTCTGGAGAAGGAGGTGGAAAGAGGTCGGGGTGCAAGCCAATAAAGGCCATGAAGCCCGATGTGAGCAGAGTCAACTCCTCTGGCAGCGGCAAACCAAAGCTCGAACCCAGCATGAGGAGCACCACGGCGATGTAAACCATAGTGGGTTGGTAGGCATAGCTGTGAAAAAAATTGATGATGTATTCTTCGATCATTCAGGCAGATCCCGATGCAGTTGAAGTCACTCGTGTTGCACTGCACACATATTCAGGGCTCAGTGTAAATGCAAACCGATAAGATGCCCAAACTTTCAGCAGCCAACTTGCGAAAGGCCGCTGTGCTGAGATCAATCATACGGCCAGCGATAAACGGCCCCCGATCGTTGATGCGCACAACCAGCGAGTCTGACGTGGGTTCTTCACCACTCCGTGTCACCACCAGCTGGGTTCCGAAGGGCAGTGTGCGGTGCGCCGCTGTGAATTGACCAGGGTCAAAGATTTCTCCATTTGCAGTGGGCCGTCCCGCAAAGTCAGCCCCATAAAAGGAAGCTTCGCCACATTCAACCTTCTCATACTCTGACGGTTGAGACGAATCGGATGGTGTTTCCGTTTTCTCGGAAGACACCGCCGGACTCCACTCGACCTCCTCTAGGGGAGCGTCTTCTGCGATTGCAGCCGAATCGATCTGAAAATCGACCCCGGCTGCTGCTGAAGCCGCGGCTTGAACTTGTGGCTGCTCAGATGGGGGAACATATCGTGCCTTCAAGCAGCCCAGGGGTGTCAGAAGCATGAGTGCTGATACACACCTTTGGACAAATTGCACGCCTTCTCCCTCCTCAACCCTTTCCAACATTGCCTTTGCGTCAAGACTTTGGACAAAATTTAGAGCTTTTTGGAAACTTCTCTCATTATTGAGTGGTTGGCCAATCAAGATACCAACAAATCAATGGGAGATTCTTATGAAATCAGCACACTTTCAGACGCCAGAGCCAAGGGGAACGGGTCGTCGTGTGGCCACCATTTTTTCTGCCGTTGCTGTGCTCACCGGAATGGGTTTTGCCGTCCAACAGCAGGTTGGGTGGAGAGTGAATGAACAGGCACAGGCGGGAGAGCAGCCCGTGGTGGTGACCCTCCAAGAATCTCCTCCCGCAGAAGTCTTGCGTGAGCTCGATGTCTTGGGTCGCGAAACTCAGACCGGCCAGCTCATGGTCAAGGCTCTGCCTCATTTGTTGAAGGAGCTTCAGAAGGGAGGACTGAGCTTTTCAGCAGTGAGCCAATCATGGAGCACCATTCAGTCTCTTGAAGGCTACCTCCAACCTGAAGATGTGGAACGAGTGCTCAACCAACTGGCCCAAGAGCACCCTGAGGTCGTCACCCTCGAGACCCTTGGTGAGACCCACGAGGGTCGACCCATTCTGGCCGCCGTGCTGCAGCGTGGAAGAGGCGAAAACCGACCCACTGTGCTGTTCAACAGCATGCACCACGCTCGCGAAGTGATGACCACGGAAGTGGCGATTTCCATTGTTGAAGAGATCGTCACGGGTGCCGAGAGCGATCCCGAAATTGCCAACTGGCTTGAAAACTATCGCATCGTTGTGGTTCCGCAGGTGAACCCCGACGGAAACGCCCGCGTGCATTCTGGCCGACGCTTTTGGCGAAAAAATGCCTATGAGAGACGCGGATCTGTTGTGGGAGTGGATCTCAATCGCAACTACCCGACCCTTTGGGGTGCGTGCAATGGTTCCTCAGGGAGCACATCAAGTGACACCTATCGTGGCCCCCAGCCCGCCAGTGAGCCGGAGACCAAAGCACTCATGAACACCGTGGCCCGCTTCAGGCCTGTGTTTGATATCAGCTACCATTCCTACAGCGAACTCATCATCTTTCCCTACGGTTGTCGCGGAGAACGGAACACCGCCCGAGACGTTTTTGAGAGTGTGGCTGAAGACATCAACGCTGGCGTGGTGAATGATCGGGGCCGCACCGGTCAATACGCCATCGGCACAGCCCCCGAATTGCTCTACAACGCCGATGGCGGTGACCTCGACTGGCAATGGGATGAATATGGTGTCTTGGCCTACACTCTGGAAGTGAACAGCTCCACCCAAGGCTTTCAACCCGACTACACCCTTTGGAGGGATCTCACCACCGAAAACCAGATGGGGGGGTGGAAAGCGCTTTTGAGACGCCTCTCCCGTTCAGCCATTCGCGCAGAGATCGATCTGGGAACTGAAGAGTCCATCGATGCGATCACCTACACCGTGGACGTGATCAGCCCCTCTGGCAAATCGGCTCCCTTTGCTCTCAATGGCGATGGCAGTGTGAAGCACTTCAAATTGCGAAGTGAGAGTGGTTTGCTGTTCCATATTGTGGAGCCGGGGCGACACAGAGTGAACTTCTGGAGAAACGGAGAGCCCATGAACTCCGCAGAGGTTCGTGTGGGCGAAAGCCTTACCGATCTGGGATCGGTCGCGGTCACCAGGCCCTAACTTCGTGAAGCGGAGGAAATGTCACCGCTTCACAATCACCAATACTCCCGCATAAGCTCGGAAATCCACCCAGGTTGTCGCAGCTCACCTCTCGGAGCAAACTCTTGAACCCAGGGCTTGATGTCCAGCACCGGAGTCTTGTCGATCGCGTCAAGACCCTTCACGTGTAGTCTTGTGCCATCAATTTTTACAATGGAACAAACCGTTAACCCCAAGCGGTTCGGACGGTTCTTGCCCCTTTGGGAAAAGATTCCCACACGCGGCCAGTCAGTGCGATTTCGCGGGTGACGTGCTCCCGTTTCAACTTTCTCGGGGGGAACCTGATCCATCAGGAAAAGGATCTCCACGTGAGAGAAATCCTGCAATCCCTCAAGAGCCTCAGCGCCATAAACTCCCGCCAGCTGAATATGGACGGACTCTTGATCCCAGTGGTCATCTCTGGGAGAGGCGCGTGAACTGTGAACATAGCCAACCGGTTGGAGTTCAATCTTCATTTTTTCCTCGGCTCAGTCTTCGGGAAGCGGGATGAATTCCTGATCATCGCCAGGAACCTTGGGAAAGCGCCCCTCTCTCCAGTCTTG
>JANQPW010000816.1 GCA_028285285.1 Silvanigrellales bacterium | reverse complement strand
CGCACCTGCGGCACCGCATGTTAAGAACAGGCTGCTCTGGCCCACATCGACACGCTCCGACTGGCTGAGCTCAGCCGCCAACGCGCGCCTCACATCGGGAAAACCCGCATTGTCCATATAACGGTGCACGCCAGGCTCCGGACGAGCTAAGAGCCTTTTAAGGCCTTCATGAACTTCTGGTGGGGGATCCAAATCAGGGTTGCCCAAAGACAAATCAATGATGTCCAAGCTCGGGTCCGCTTTTTTTCTTTCCTGCCCCAGCAAAAAGATCTTGCGGATAACGGATGACTTTTTCAGTCCTTCCAAACTAGACCGGGATAGACGCTCGCGTCTGAGGCTCATCTTCACTCCCTCCCTCGTGGCAACATGCCGTCGCAAAACTACAAAAAAAAGACCTGCTCAGTGAGCAAGGTCTGCGAGAGAGCGGTGATCTGTCAAGCTGCGACTTATCCCAACAGACGCAGAGCTGCCTGCGGAGTTTGGTTCGCCTGGCCCAGAATAGCCACACCAGCTTGCTTGATGATGTTGGACTGAGTCATGCGAGCTGTCTCTTCAGCAAAGTCCGTATCCCGAATTCGCGAGTTTGCGGCCGAGAAGTTCTCGCTGGCAATAGCCAGGTTCCGAACCGTTGAACCGAGACGGCTTTGAATCGAACCCAAATAGGCTCGAAAACCCGCTACTTGGCTAATTGCCGTGTCCACTTTGTTGATAGACATTTGGGCAGAGTCTTTGTTGTCCACACGAGTGCCCGATTCGTCTTGGGTGGAGCCAAGATTGAGGCCATCTTCGCTGAGTCCAGAGTTGATCTCCTGGAGATCAATGCGAATGATGTTGACGGGGTTTCGCTTGTCTGTTCCATCAACGGACTCATAGAAGTCTTTGGAAACCTGAACTTCGAGCGGATAGGGATTGGAACGATTTCTCAGGGCAGGGTCCAGATTGTCCTGGTTTCCGACCAAGAGCATAGTTCCATTGTACTCCGTCGATTTCGCAATTCTCTCAATCTCGTCTTTGAGCGCCATGTACTCCTTGTTGAGAAACCCCCGCTCACGGTTTCCAATGGTGTCTGAAGCGGCTTGAACCGACAGCTCACGCAAACGGGCCAGAATGTTGCCCACCTCATTGAGCCCACCTTCGGCTGTTTGCACGAGTGAAATACCGTCGTTGGCATTGCGCTTGGCCATATTGAGACCGCGGATGTCCGCTTTCAACTTCTCACTGATAGCCAAGCCAGCGGCATCGTCTGACGCTCTGTTGATGCGATAACCAGAACTCAACCGTTCCAGCGCCTTACCGTTCTCTTCAATAGAGCCACTGAGATTTCTCTGCGCGTTCAGAGACTGGACGTTGGTTTGAATACGCAAACCCATAAACATTTCCTCCTTGAAATGCGCTCCCAAAAACACCGGCTTTGGAAACATTAAAGTGGGGTCATCCTGACCCGTTTTTAATTCTCGCCATTCCAAATGAAGGGTTTTGGCTTCAAAAACTGGTCAAGCATTTCTTCACTCTAACCAGTGGCTGATGCCAGCAATGGGTTCGGCGCCACCTCTTTCGGATTAACAGTGAAGATATTGCATTCTCTCAGAAAGACAGTGTAAAATTCCTTTCATTTTGAATTTGAAGAGCTTAACCCCCACTGGGAGCCGTCAAAAATGCTGAACCGTACCACAAAATCCATTTTTCACGCCGCCGATCAGTGGTCTGGCGTCACCATCGATTCCAAGTCTAAGCTTTACAAGCTGCACCATTTTTTTCTGCTGAGTGGGGGACAAAACTTCAACATTGAGATTCAAGAGAGCCCAGATGGGACCTTCACCGCTCACGCTGACAACACAGCTGATCCACATGACGCGGTGGCTTCAACATCTGCGAGTGACCTCCAGTCTTGCCTGAATGCCCTCGTGCAAAGCATCGAAGCTCGAGGAAAAGCCTCATGAAAACAGGTCTTGATCGCGTGGTCGCGGAGCCGACTCTGGCAAGGACCTGGGGAAACTTTGCTGTGGTCACACATGCCACAACAACCACAAGCACGGGTCTCAACTGTGTGGAGGCGCTGTCGGCAATTTTTGAGCGCCAGGGTCAATCACTGCAAAGAGTCTTTGGACCTCAACACGGCTATTGGCAATGCGAACCGTACAATATGTTTGAGACGCCCGATGACACTCTGGAGCTCCGCAATGGTCGTCAGCTCCCGCTCCATAGTCTTTATGGCGAAACGAGAGAGCCTCAGGCAAAGCACCTCAACACCGTAGACACTTTAGTGCTGGACCTGCCCGACATCGGCTGCCGCATTTACACCTACATGACAACCTTAGCGGCATGCCTCAATCAGGCTGCCCGCTTGGGAAAGCAAGTCGTTGTTCTCGACAGGCCCAACCCAATAGGCCTGTCACACAAAGAAGGGCAGCGCTTCCAGCGCGTGGAAGGAAACATACTCGAACCGACTTTGAAGAGTTTTGTGGGCTGGTTTCGAATTCCTTTTCGACATGGTTTGAGCTTGGGGGAGCTGGGCGCTCTCTACATAGAAGAAAACAACTTACACGTTGACTATGAAGTCATAACCGTGGAAGGCCTTGACCGTTCTGATGCTCCCGCACAAATGGCCTCACTTCTGCCGCAAATGGCATCTCCCAACATGCCCCATTCCCGCTGCATGAGTTTTTTCCCGCTTTGCGTGGCATTGGAGGGCACCAATGTGAGCGAAGGAAGAGGAACTTGTGCTCCCTTCCAACTGCTCGGAGCGCCTTTTCTCAACGAGCACAAGTTGCTCAATGCCGTTGAAGCAGCTTTTGAAGAGCTCGGCGAAAGCCCGTGCGTGAATTTCACTCCCATGCGTTTCATGCCCCGATTCGACAAGTTCCAAGATCAAATTTGCCATGGGCTTTTTCTCAGCGGCAGCCCAGAGGCGGCAGCGTCGGTCTTTCCAACTTCCATCGCACTTCTCGCTGCCCTCGCGTGCTCCGGGGGACAGGCTCTTCAGTGGCGAGAGAAGGGATATGAATACAACTTTTCCGACAACCCCCTCGACCTGATCCTCGGCACCTCTGCTTGGCGCCGCTCTCTAGAGACTCTCCGAGACGACGCTTCGTCAAAGCAGGCCTGGTCGGAACTGCGAGAACTCCTTCATCGGGCGCAATCTGAAGCACAGGCTTTCGCGGAATCTTGCGAGAACCTCAGCATTTACCCCTCCGCGGTTGCGCCGAGCACTTGACATGACCCTGTGTTTTCTGGTGCATTAGCGACTGTTGTTCCACCTCAACGCATCGCAAGAAAAGTGAGTCCCCTTGGCCCTCTCCGTTCGCAAAAAGCCAAACACTTCGGGGTTCCTCGTTTTCTTCCTCGGCGACTGGAAATTTCTGCTGCAGGTGGTGTTGGCACTGCTCGCTTTTGGTGTGGCAGAAAGCCTGCGAGAAGTCTTTTTCGATGAAGGTGCCCGCTCTCTCAACGTTTCGCCCGCTTTCGTTTTTCAAACCAACATTCTTGCGGCAGTTTCACTCCTTTTCCCCGCCCTGCTCTTCGCCTTGGCGGGCAAAAGTCTGTTTCCTTCGGGAAGTGCGGTTGCTGCACGCTTGACATCAATTCTTTTTTTTGCGGCGTATATTGGCCTGACGCTTATGAACAGCGACCCTTCGAGCGCCCAACTTTTTCATTGGTCTATCGATCGTGCCTTTCAAACCACAAATTTTTCAGCTGCTGCCGCAACCTCCTTGTTGGCCTTTTCGGCATTTGTGGTGTGTTACCGTTTTGTCACCCGTGCTTCTGGTTTTCTCATCGGCACGTTGCGGCTTTGTGCCATAGTGGCCCTCGTCTCCGGACTTTCCATGACCGATCGGCTGCTGATGCCCGAGTCGTTTGTTGATCAGAGCCTTCCTCTCCAACGTCTCCGCCTCATCATTGTTGTGAACGATCTCAGCTTTGAAGAAAGCAACGACTTCCTAACAAAAGACGCCGATGAGAGGTTTCTCAATAGCGTCAAACTCTTTCGGCCCGTGGTGATGCCATCTGAGGATCAGGTGCCCCAATGGGCAACCCTTCTCACCGGGCTTCAGCCGTTTGATCATGGCATCCGGGAGAACCGAGTCGAAGGTCAGGGTTGGGAGCTGTTCTCCGCGAGTTGGCTGAATCGCAAAATCGCCCTC
>JANQPW010000804.1 GCA_028285285.1 Silvanigrellales bacterium | reverse complement strand
GAAGACTGTGTCACACCTGCGCGGCTCTTGACCCTGGATCCACCTGCTCGACGGGAGGTGATGCTGCAGCTGAGCCCCGAAGAGTGCAAGGCTTGGGTGCGCACATTACCCCCTTCGCAGGCCGATGCGCTGCTGCAGGGCCTTCCGGAAACCTATCTGGCAAGTGTGGAACGTTCACAGCGGCGGAAGGAAAACGAAACCCAAGACTTTTGGCAAGGTCTGAGAGACAAGCTTCTTGCCGGGTTGCGGCACTGAAGAAGGCGGCTGAGTTTTGTTTCTTTTCATCATTTTGTTAGCTTTGTGTGGTTGCAGCAAGGTTCCCCTTCAGCGCTTTTTTCCCACAGCCGACATAGCCGTTGGCGCGTGGTTTGAGCGAGAGCAAACACTCTTCCTGTTCTACAACGTGAGCATTGAAGATGGTTTTGAAGACGATGCTCGGATTGAAGTGAACTACCGCACTGATGATGGGGAGTCTGGATTCGTGCGGGTAGACACTCAAAACTCCGTGCACACCCACTTACCCGTTAATTGTGGCACGAACCACATTTGCGGCAGCCAGAGCCTTGCTGTGACCAAACGGGCACTCGAGGTGGAACTGCGGGTGCGCTACACAGAGGCGGGCCGGCTGACCGACCCCATTCCATTCTCTTTCCAGACCGTGGAGTCAACAGGTGCTGTTTCCGATCTGAGCGCAACACTCTATGGGGTTTTCGACGAAAAGAATGTGGTCGTGCAGTGGCGGCTGCGGCATCAGATTCCAGGAATTCTCAATGAGACGGTTCGGGAACTTGGTTTGAAGCGGGAGTTTCGGGTTGGCAACCAAAGCTACGGGCCGAGATTTAATGAGGAGGTTTCGGCTCGACCGGTGAACCCCTATGGTTTTTCCTATTCGTTCTCGCAGATTCCCTGTCCGAGCGACTTTGTTCCCTTCTCGCAGGTGGAGCTGAGCACTCAGGAGCCCGCCAAATGGGCTGAAGAAGCACTGCCAACAGAGGGCTCAGCCGCAGCTCTGGCCTGCGCCCCTGCGGTGCTCACGAGTGCGGCCGGCGACATTCCGGGGCGGGTGCTCGCTCTCAAAAACCCTGAAACGGAAACAGGATTTGGATCTCTCTCCACAACAGTTCGAGAAACCAATCAGTTGAAGTTTTTGCTGTCTCCCTGTGGTCGCACCATTTCATCGGACCACCTCGACATGCAGACCCAGCGACTGCTCATGGATCGTGAACCAGACGTGTGCCTCGACAGAATCGATCTTCCCACCCTCACGACCCGTATGAGTTCAACCTTTAATGCTGCCCTTGACCGAGAGCGTGGTGCGGGTCAAGATCTTTCGTTGTTGATTGCCTTTCATCACGATGAGCCCAACCCCAACAGCGTGTGGCACCAGGCGCTGCAGCAGGCTCTCGAGGATACCTTTGAGTTTGAGAGCTCGAAAAGCAGCCCACGGGGGGTTGGAGCCTATGTTTTTGATAGTTATAGCAACGCCAAACTTCCTGAAAACCTCGGGAGGAGGGTTCTTTGGTGCCCTATTCGTCCTCTCACAGAAGAAGAGAGAGATGCGGGAGAACAAAGCAATGAGTCTCAGCAAGTGTGTCCCGTTCTTCCCAATATTGGGGTGACTTTGGGGGCAGTAGACCTCGGTGTCGTGCCTATTTTTGCAGAACGATCGGTTTACCTTGACTTCATCAGAGATTTTGGTGTGCGCAACGCGGGAACCATGCAGCAAATTTGGGTGCGGGCGCCGTTGGCCACCCCAGAAACGGAAACCATTGAGGTAGGTCAGTTTGCCGTGGCCACTTTTTTTGATGGAGAAGTGCTGAGCACATCTGCGGAGCAGCGCTTTTCTTACTGCGCCGATCTGGCTCCACAATCACCTTTGGCATTTCGCTTGCAAAAAGATGCCGTGGCTCCAGAAGGAGATCAGTCGGGTCTGTTTGAGCCTGACAGTGTGCTTCCCTTGTCGAGTTTGCCCGACATTCACAGACAGTATCAGTTTTCGAACTACGATTTGGGGCTCCTCTGGGATTTTCCCTTTCTCTTTTCCTTCCAATACGAAACGGTTGTTTCGGGGCGGGTGCGTGCCTTTGGCGGAAGCGTGCCATTTGGCATCGACCGTGTTGAGGGAGACCAGTACGGATCGGAGATTTGGACTCTCGATTCCTTCGCAGTGGGAGATGTTCTGCTGAAGTGCGCTCGGTTTTGCGATCATGCCACCTTTGATTCTGCGGGTGTTTACAACATTTCTGTTGCGTTTGATATTGGCTATGCGAATCGTTGCTATCGGCCAAAGTATCCCACAGGAGGGTTTGGCAGTGAGTCTGCTCCTCTCGATCCGTAGAACCTGTCGAGTAGCCGCTTTGGGGTGGGTTCTTGGGACGGCCTCCGGGGGTTGGTTCGGCCCGCTATCGGATTTCGCACGGGCTCAGCCAGAAGAGGCTGCCTCTCCCGCCGCTCAACAGCTGGGCGAGGCGGTTGAGGGCACCCTTCCTGAAGACTGGAACTCTTTGAGTGAAGCCGGGGAGCGCCCCTTTCCCAGTGTTTTGGGTGATGTGATTGCAGCGTCTTATCTAGAGAGCGCCTTTTTGTGGCGCAATGCGGCTGTGCATTTTGTTGTGGAGTTGGGGCAACCGCTTGAGCTCAACAACTTTGAAAGCACTCGCTTCGGTCTGACTGTGGGCTTGCCATTGGCCAGCTTCTTGGCGGGGGCGGATCTGGCCTATGTTTCGACCGAGAGCACCGCATCAAATGCCATTTTGGAGGAAACCCCCGTGAGGCAGGTGGGTCGGATCTCTCGGATAGAATATGGTGCTTTTGCTGAGCTCCCGCTTGCGGAGGGCTTAGCAAACAACGCCTTGTCATTGCTTCCCGCTGCTCAGTTGATGTTGTCGTTGCAGCTGAGAATCCGCTCGGCTTACTACCCGGGGATGTACCGCGATCATGCTGTGGAAGATGTCCTGACCTCCGTTTTTTTAGGAACCGATTTGTCGGGAAAGCAACAACAAAACCTTCGTGACAGTCGTTTGCCGGGAATGAAAATTGCCACGAGTCGCCGTGAGTTCCTCTTGGGTTTTCGTGGTCATGTGTTTCACGTCTCAGGTTTTTCTCTTTCGCCAGGGTTTCTCGCTGCTCTTCCTTCCACTGACAGCAGTCAGAACCTGGGGTGGTGGTGGGAAATGAGCTTGGGACTTGGCTATGCTTTGTGAACTTTTGGGGCGCCGTTTGGCCCCGAGCACGGTTGTTTCTTTGGTTGTCCTTTGGGCTTTTGGGGAGGCTGTTTTGCCTCGGCCAGTAGCCAGTGCTGAGCCAACCTCACGAGAGTCCCATCCCAAACTGGCCCAGGAGCTTCTGATGCATGGTGCCCGAAGCTTCAACGAGCGGCGCTTCACAGATGTGCTTCGAGCTTGGTACGCCCACAGGCATCTCATAGCTGCTCCCAAAGGGGAGAATGTCAGCTCACGTCTTTTGGCCTTCTCATCGGAGTTTCGCTCTTTGGCATGGGGATTGGTTGGAGAAGTGGGTGCTTGCCCCACAGAATTGGGTCAAGATGAGGGTGCTGCCGGTCTCTGGCCCATTGCAGTTCACAATCACATCCTGAGAACTTACAGGCGAAGAGCTCCGCGAAAGCCCCCTTTTTTTGGGGGGCTTCGTTCCTTTGAACGGGGGCGGCAAGCACGAGAGCTACGCTTTGATTCTCTGCCCGCACTCTCGGAACTGAAGCATTTGAAAATCAAATCTGGAACATGCGGAGCGCATGACTTGATGCCCATTCCCTACACCTCTCTCGCGAAATCCCGTGGCAGAGAGAGGCGGATGGCGCTGAGCCAGTCTTTGATTGAAACCCTAAGAGAAGGGCGCCGAACTTTGAATGAAAAACAAGTTCGTGGCAAGGAGATTGTTGATGCGCGGCTTGTTGATCTTTGGACCTGGCAAGAACGTCAGGAAGCTGAGGAGAGAGAACGTGCCGGCTCACAAAGAGGTGCATCTGGGTCGCCAGAAAAGCGTGGGACGCGTCGGCGCAGCGCAGAGCAACTCCAGGTTGAGGAGGATCTGTTCCAGCTGTCGGCCGCGGCGTGGCAGCAGATCGAGATCGAACGGGCGCTTCGGGTCTATGACGTGCTTGAGGCCCGACTGTCGCTTGAGAAGCAGCGTGCCATTCTCTTTGCTCTTGTGAACCGTTCTCTTCAGGCCGATGATGGTCTTCTCTTGACCCGTGTGTTGGGGCGATTTGATGGCCCTCGGTCCATCTTTCGCGGTGCTCTTCATGAGGAGCCGTTGAAGGGAAGTATTCTTTCTTTGGACATCTCGTCGGGCTTTCGCGAACGAGGTTACTTTTCTTTCCACCAGGCTTTGGAACACGAGAGGAGTGATCGCATCGAAGCTGCGCTTCGTTCGTTTGCGTTTGCCCTGCGCCAAGCCGCAGATTCAGAGCGTCAGACGGAAAAAGTCACCAGCTACTCCCTTCAGTGGGTTTCCTATATTTTGTCTCAGTATCAAGTTGATGGATCGATGATTCGCGTGCTTCGTCAGGTCCTTCCTCGGGAGCACTATGCTCCTGTGTGGCGCGAGTTGGTTTGGTCAGCGATTTTTCAGCTCGATGCCAAGGCATTTGATCTGCTCATGCAAAGCCGCGCTGGTCGGGGGCGAGCGAGCGCTGAACTCAGAAAGTTTCGCAGCTATACTCAAGGAAAGGCGAGTCTTTTTTTGAGGGAAATGTCGGGGCTCCTTCGCAACCAGCCTTCGCAGGCACAACGGCTTTTGGCTCATTTTGTCGAAAACCTCGAGCGGCAGTCGTACGAGGTGAGGTTACGTCACAGGAGCACGTTGAGGGGCATTCTGGTGCTTTTGGAGCGCACGGCGCAAAATGCACGGAGGCGCCAATTGAGAATGAGCGACGAAACACGAACCAGGATTGAGTCTATAGAGGCGGGGTTTCCCGAGTCGACAAATCTCATCGAGCGCGACTTGAGCGCCGATGCTGCGCTTTCTGCCGGGGCCATTCGTTTGCCTCCTGAATCATCGTTACCCTGGCCTTTTCAAAGGGAGGTTCCTTTAGAAGCGGATGTCTTTGGGCCCATTGGTTTTCGGGTTCTGGGTCAGAGGAGTGTTGACGAGCCAAACACTGGAGAAACAATGGATTTGGTTTGGACCCTGGAGGATCGCTGAAAAGCTGCATGAATCTCACACGGCAAAAAAAACAAGAGCTGCTGCTGGCCCTGCTGGAAAAGAGAAAATTGAAGCGCCGAAGGCGTGTGGGAGTGGTTCTGCTGCTGTTGGCCCTCGTG
>JANQPW010000803.1 GCA_028285285.1 Silvanigrellales bacterium | reverse complement strand
CACGATGGGGTCTTGCGGGGCTTGGCGAGCGTCAGTGCCCGGCCCCTCCACCAAACGAGCATTCAGCTGAGTGGACTCCCTCTGCAAGCACGTTTTGGCTCTTCCTCTGATGTTTTTGTTCGCTACCACAATCACCTGCACCTCCTTGCCAAGGTTTCAGGATACCGAGGGCGTAGCCTCCACCAAAAAGTTTGGTCACGACGCGATGCTCAGGACGTGAAAAACTCAGCCGTCTCCGATGAGCTGCTGTGGGACCTGATGTTTTACGAACTGGAGTTGCACTTTCAGGAAGCTGAACCAGCCCAAAAGTGTCCACTGCCACGCCCCTGTGCCACAGCTCTCGAGGAATTTGTGCACCGAGGCTGGCCCTCTCTTGCCGACGAGGTCAGTTACCTAGAAAATTCAGTGGGAGCCCTCCTCAAGGGTTCGCTGGTGGCTGCAGGACTCCTTCACGATTCCAAACCTCCGAGGTCACTTCGTGAACTCACCCATCGCCTGCAGACAGAACTGGACCAAAAGCTGAGCATAGCCGATGCACTCAGAACCCTTCAGCAGGCTCTGGTGGTCCTTTCCCAAGAAGAGCTCGCTCCTCCTCAGCAAAACGGCCAAGCGCGCTCACCTATCTTGGAGTTGACTCGGCAATCAGCTCGCGCCGTCGAGTGAGGGCAACGCTGCGGGGTGTTTGGTTCAACTCATCGCGTTTTTTCGTGGCAAGTTGTCCGCACGCAGCGCTCACATCCTGACCTTTGCTGTAACGAACCGGTGCTGGAATGGATCGCACCGCAAGGTACTTTTGAAAGTCGGAGACTCGCTCAGCAGCCGACTCTTTCATGGGGGAACCAGGGTGTTCATTCATGGGAATGAGATTCACCTTGGCTTTCAATCCATGAAGAAACTTCACCAGCTTCTTTGCGTGCGCCAGAGAGTCGTTTACGCCGTCAATCATGACGTATTCAAAGGTGATGCCATGACGATTTCCGACAGGGTAACGCAACAGAGTTTCCTTCAGATCCGCGAGCGGGTAACGACGGTTCACTGGCATCATTTTCGACCGAGACTCCTGATCGGGGGAATGAAGCGAAATGGCAAGCCGCACTGGCAGGTCACGCCCCAACCGTTCGATCTCGGGAATGAGGCCACAGGTTGAAACCGTGACTTTGTGCTTTGAGAGCCCGAGACCGTCTGAAGAAATCATATGCCGGCAGGCATTCACAACCTCGTCGTAGTTGTCCAAGGGCTCCCCCATTCCCATAAACACCACGTTGGTGACTCGAGTTCGGGGGGCACCACGATCTTCCAACACCCGCTGGCCCAAAAGAATTTGTCCGACGATTTCCGCAGCGGTGAGATGACGTGTGAATCCAATCTTACCCGTTTGGCAAAAGGTGCAAGCCATGCGGCAACCCACCTGGCTGCTCACACACATGGTCACTCGATTTTCCGTGGGCATCACCACACACTCGGCGTACTTTCCATCGTGAGTTCGAAACAAGATCTTTTCACTGCCATCTGCAGAGGCCAGTGTCTGGCTCACCGTGAGGCCAATGTCCCATTGAAACGAGCTTTTGAGCAGTTCTCTTCCAGCTTTAGAAACGTCACTGAACAACTCCGGATCAAAACACGACTTTTGCAACATCCACTTTTGCACCTGCTTTCCCAAAAAACGGGGCAACTTGTTTTCACGGCACCACAGTTCCCAACGCTCTCGGCTCCAATTCAAGGCATGGACTTTTGGCTGCTCTGGCATAGATGACAAACTCATGAGATCTCCTCGTTGAGCTTTCAGAAATGGATCAGAGTGCCCCTTCAGGCAAGTGAAATTCAGGCGGAAGGGATGCTACTACCCAGAAAGCTCAACACGTCGTGTGCAAATCGCTCTGGCTCCTCAATCAGAATCATGTGCCCGACCTCGTCGTAGGTCAGCAGCTCTGCCTGCGGGAGGTTTTCCACAAGATTTCGAGCATTTGCAGGGGGAATGACAGCATCCTCTGAGCCTGTGATCACTAGGCAAGGGCCTGTGATTTGAGACAGCAGAGAACTGCCATCGAAGCCTTTGCTGGCCTCAAACTGCAGCCGGGCTCCCTTTTCTGCTCCAGGTTCGGCAATGTTTTTCTTCACGCTTTTAGCCATGGCCCGAATAAGGGGTTGCGAAGAGGCGAGAAATCGAGAACCAAAATAAGCCTTCATTTTCCTGAGCATCTCAGCTTCGTCGTCGGGCCATGGCTGAAACTGGCGAGAGGCTTCACGAGTAGCCCCTTCCGGCCAAACTCTCAAACTTCCGCCTGCCGTGGTGGACACCAAGATGAGGCGTTCG
>JANQPW010000772.1 GCA_028285285.1 Silvanigrellales bacterium | reverse complement strand
TTGTAAAGAAACTTCAGCCGTTCAAGGCGCTTTTCATGACCAAGCAGCCTTTCCGACGCGGTTTTTCTGTTGTTTTGAAGATGAGTTCGCTCAAACAAGGCGAAGTAACGCTTCCTGATCTCTTTAAATCGTAGTGCCTCGATCGAGCCTTCTTCCAACTGGCTATTCGGCGTGAGAAGAGCATTGACGAGGTCTTCTGGGGTGACCCTCATAAAATCAAATGTTTCGCGCCATTTTGCTCCCAGCATTTCCACTCGTTTGTGAAAATCTTCCTTGGCCAACAGCGGGCCAAAGTCTTGTGAACTGAGAAACTGAACACCGAGCAAAGCTTGGGCGGCAAGTGAGTCGCCATGGACTGCTTCAAAATCGGGGTTGCTTGCGTAGCCTTGGTTAAGGGCATTTGCTCCTGAAACGTAGAGGAGTGACGCAGCTGTGCCGACAATGTCATCGAGAGCGGGAAGAAAAATGAGGCTCTCAAAAATGGGTTGCGAAGCTGCGAGCACGAGAGCTGCGTTTTGGGCTGCTTTCTTTGAGATGGGCTTCCCATCGGTGGCTGAAGTGCCCACAACGCTCGGGTTGCTCAGAAGGGCACGAACGAGAGCGGCTGCCACAGCGCCAGAAGAGCCGCCTGTGATGACTTTGGGGTGCTGACCTTGCTCCAGCATGGCAATGAAAGCACCAATATGGCTGGAGAAGTTCTCCCCGTTGCCTTCAATAGAGACGCAGATGTCGCTTGCCGCCGAAGTTCCAGGAAGGTCATCCAACACCTGGGAAGTTTGGAGACGATTTTGCGCTCCACAGCCCGCAAGGCTTGCGGAGGTCGCAAATAGGGTGGCAAAAATTGCAGTTCTTTTCATGATCTGGGAGTTCTTTTTCATCATGGTGCCCTCAACTCTGATTCTTGTTTCAGGGTTGCAAATTGGGTGCCAAACTTGGGAGATTGTGGGCCTATATCTCGTCGGAAGGTGAGTAAAGAAGGCAGGTTGGTTTCCCTCTCTTCGCGTTTTTCTCGAGGTAAAAGTCCCACCCCTTGTGAGAATAAGACTCAAAAAGTGAGCCGGGACTCACTTTGATTTTCGTGTGTGTTGTGAATTCACTCGCTGCTTCCTGCAGCTCCGCGGCACTTCCTTCAAAGCACCCTAAGGTCGCCAGCATTCGCTTCTGGGTCGTTGTTGAGGAAATCACTGTGTTTATGAAAGCCCCAGTTAGCTCACTCGCAGTTAGGGAGAGTTGTCCCCTTTTTTCCAGGAAACTGGCCAGAACAGCAGCATCGCGCAGGTGGCCAATTCGCACACTGGCGGAACCCTTCGCTTTGAGGCTGGAGCGAACGAGAGGATGGGAGGAAATCTCTCGCGAGAGTTCAGACTTGAAATGAGCCTTGAGCTGGTTTCGCAGCTGGTTCTGCAAGTCGTCGAGGAATCCCTGAATGAACCCGAGCCGACCATAAATATTCCGCTCGTTCATGACAATTGATCCTCTGTTTCCTTCGAGTCTGCCGATGATTCCCTCGTAAATCTCGGAAGCAAACGAGGTTTCTCCTTTGTGGTTTCTAACGTCATTGAGATAAAGGGAGTTGTTCACTGGGGGAAAAGAGTCACTGCCATGAAGTGCCAACAGAGGGTCAAACTTGAACCAGCCAAAGTCTTGGTAGCCGAGCTTCACCTCATCACCATCTGGGCCCTCCTGAACAAACACATTGATGTTTTGGGCGTGGTTAGCCAGTTGAACCCCTCTTTCGAAAAGCTGACGAAACTGATTCTTGGCGTACAGGGGCGTGAACACCCTTTTCATCCAACCCGTTCGACCCAAGGAAAGTGGTTGGCCTTTAAAGAGGCGCTGACCTTCCGTTGAGGCTGAAAAGCTCCGGGTGAGAACGCTGTGAAGGGGAAGGGCAAGTCGAGTTTTTTGAGGATTCAGATTTGACGGAATAAAACGACGCACCATCATCTGCATTCCATAGTTTTTACGGTATTTCTTCTCTCTTTCTGACGGCTCAATTTCGGGTGGAATCTGGACTTCGTGGGCATACACGGCCGAGTGGGACACCTCACGACTCGACATCCACTCCGACATGGAAACCTCGTTTGCCATTTCTTCGAAGTGCAGCGGTCGCTTGAGGGCAGAGAGATCAAACTTTAAAAAGAAGGGTTGTGAGTCTTTCCCGGGTGGCATCACCATGACCGTTCGGCCGGAAGGAAGCAAACCCGCCAATGCGCCTGACTTTGTTCCTTCCCCGAAATGTTTCTTTAAGTTGGACTCTCCGAAATCTGGATGAAAGGGGTGAGCGAAGATGCGCACGTGGTTGGGAGAGTTGGAATGCAGCAGCTCAAACTCTGGCGGAAGGGTTCCGGCAGAGCGAAACAGAAAGCCAGAGGCCGCGATCTGCTCCTTCGTGAGATCCCAGTATTTCAGCGCGAGAGGCCGATAGAACTCGTCCTCGGAGAGATCGTAGTTCTTCGCCTCGAGTTCCGAGCCTTCGTGGCGCGTGTTGTAGCGTGTGGCCATGCAATGAAACACAATGGCGAGCTTGTGGAGAGCGTTTCCCTCATTGTGTGCTTTTCTCCATTGTGGCAGACCGAAATAGATCGACTGCCCGCTTGGGTTGCACGTGTCTTCGTTTTCCTTGGTTGCCTTTCTGAACTTCTTGTAGAAGTCTTCCGGGAGTGAGTTGGAAGCACCGCGACTCGAGTTGAGTTTTTGGATCTGACATGAGCTGAGAAAAGTCGTTGTTAGCCCGAAGGCCAAGATCAGTAGCAGTCGCAGTTTCATCAAGCTCCCCGATTCTCCCATTCAACCCCTCTCCAAATTAACGCTGAACACACTGCAACTTTTTCGAAATGTTTGTTTACCTGTGTGATGCTGTCGAGCTCTACGGAGCAAGGAGTGTGCCAGCTATTCTTGAGTGTTTTCCTAGGCCTTTCTGTTAGCCTAGTTCCGGAGAATTCTCTTTTTGATCAACGGAATGTCTTGATCAATTCCGGCGAGAACCATGATCAAAGAGCGGCCATAGATTGCCTGCCCAAGGTAGAAATATCCATCTTCACCCAGGTTAAGGTGCTGTAATAAAAAGATTTTGGTTGGTCGTTTTGTTCACGGGAAAGAGAATTGAGCGGATCTGATGATTTGAATGATTTTCTTGCTCACGGGGTTGTTGTGCTTCTCAGGTCGGTACACCAGACAGATCTCATCTTTAAAGCTGGGCGCTTCTTTGAGCTTTTTGAGTTTAAATTGGGAAGCTACAGTTGCTGGAAGAAGTCCGTAGCCAAGGCCAAGTGATGTGAGCTTGGCCACGACCTCAAGATTGGTTGAGTTGATGATGCCATTAAAGCTCGTCTTTTTAGAAATTTTTTCGAGAATGTATTGTGATTGAGCGAGATGTTGATCGTAAATGAGTTTGTTCTGGGCGTTGTTTGCAAAGAAGATTGTGACTTCATCTTTGTACAGTTTGCGAATTACCAGGTCGGGGTGTTGGATGGGGTTCACAACGATGCCAAAATCGGCTTGCCAACTGATGACTTTCTCTGTCATTTCTCGCGATAGACCGTGAACAAAATTGAAATCGAGTCCACGCAGTTCTGTTTGAAGCTCCCTCATGAAGCACTGAAGATTGTAAAGTGCCACTGACGGGTGAATTGCAAAGGTGTAGCTTCCTTGCACCAGGCCTGTTTCGGGGTTTGCCAAATTTTGAGCTTGTTCCCATTCGTACAACAACCGTCTCGAGCGTTGTCTGAACTCCTCGCCAAGTTTCGTGAGCTGAATGCCATTTTTGAGGCGAATGAGCAGCTCTCCGCCAAGTTCACGTTCGAGTCTTTTGACAGCATAACTGAGGGCTGGCTGGGAGATACCGATGATCTCAGAAGCCCGAGTTATGTTCAGGGTTTCACTGATCGTTACAAAGTACTTTATGTCATCCATCATCAAAGACATAAGTAGTGTTTATCACAATAATTGAAAAGAGTCATTTTATTTATTTCTAAAGAAGCCGTAGCTTTCCCCTGGAGGGAAGGGAGAAAACGATGAGTGACTCAATGACAGAGGTGGCGAAGAGAATACTTTCTGATTTGATGGACTTTCGCCGCACTCCCAAGTCGAGTGAATTGTGTGCGGCTTCAGACTGTCCTGTTTGTGCTTCATTGCATATGCCAAAGGTGGTTTCATCGGTAAGAAAAGGCCGGCCGGTGACATTTGTATTGCCTTCATTTCCCGGAAAGTCGCCAAACAGGGAGAAAGTGCTGGGCACTCTTCCCGACTATGCGGAACAGCTGTCATTGCAGTTTCTTGGGAGGCTCTGTGGGAAGGTCAGAGAATACTATTCTCCAGGAATCAAGATTGTTCTGTGTTCAGACGGCCGAGTGTTCAGCGATGTGGTGGGAATGCAGGAAAACCACATCACTGCCTATCAGAATGAACTGGAGAGACTCATTCGAGAGCTGAAGCTCTCAGATATTTCAACCTTCAATCTTGATGAGATCTACGATGACCTCAGCTTTGTTCAGAAGCGTGATGAACTCATGAAGACCTATGGCCATTCTTTAGACTTCCTGAAACAGAAGATCCGAAACGGATCGTCACCTTCGGCAGAACCTGACGAGCAGGAAGCAAATCGCATGTACTGCGGTATCACCCGATTCCTCTTTGAGGACATGGTGTTTCCTGGGCAAACAAAGAGTCGCAGTGCCCTGCAAAAGGAGTCTCGCTCCAGAGCCTATGAGGTGATCCGAAGAAGCAATGCCTGGAGTGAGCTCATTGCCGAGCGATTCCCCGAGGCGGTTCGACTTTCGATTCACCCACAAACCTGTGGTTCAAAGAAACTGGGGATCCGTCTGGTGGCAGATGAGAGTTGGATGACCCCTTGGCATGGAGTCGCGGTTGAGACAAAGGCGGGCTATGTGCTTTTGAAGCGGTCTGAAGCAGAGGCATTAGAAGCAAGGCTCATCTACTCGTCGAGAGGGCGGCCAAGCCACTATAAGCTCGACTCAAAGCAGGAGGCTGGCGCATATGGAGTTTGAAAAAAGCATCACCTTAAGACGATTGGAGCCCTTTGGGGTTGTGCTGGAACCGAACACGGAACGTGCAGACGTGATGACTCTCAACATCGAAACTCTGCGAGAGCTGTTTTGGAAGGAGCACCTTTTGGTGTTGCGAGGCTTCAACACATTTCAGAGTTCTCAGGAGCTTTCAAACTATTGTGATATGTGGGGAGAAATCAGCCTGTGGCCTTTTGGAGCCGTTCTTGAGTTGATGGAGCAAGACAACCCACAAGATCATATTTTTGATCACAGCTTCGTGCCCCTGCATTGGGATGGAATGTACCGCGAGCAGGTGCCCGAGTACCAGATTTTCCACTGCGTCAAGGCCCCTTTACCGGGTCAGGGGGGTAGGACGACGTTTTCAAACACACTTCTCGCTCTGGAGTTTGCGCCTCCTAGCATCCGGGAGCTTTGGAGCCGAGTCACAGGCCATTACCGGAGGAGAATGGAGTTCTACAACAGTAAGACGGTCTCCCCGATCATTGCAGAGCATCCCCATCGGGGCCATGCCGTGCTGCGTTACAATGAACCGCATGCTGGTTGGCAAGGACGCTTCATCAACCCACCCGAGCTCAATTTTTTTGGACTGCCCCCAGAAGAGCTTGCTGACTTTCACTTGGGGCTCAAGGAGGCACTTTACTCTCCGCGAAATTTCTATGCGCATGAGTGGCAGAGCGGAGACGTGGTGATCGCCGACAACTTCACGCTACTGCATGGCAGGGAGGCTTTTGTTTCGAAGTCTCCCCGGCATCTGCAGCGTGTGCAAGTTCACAGTGATCCCCCATTCCAAAACTCGGGGCTGGAGTTCTACAAGTGAACAGTGGGAAGGCTGATGTTGTTGTCGTTGGGGCTGGGCCAGTGGGTCTTATGTGCGCCCACTTAGGGCAGCTCTGCGGCTTGAAGACCGTTATTGTCGATCCAACAGACGGACCCTTGAAGGTGGGCCGAGCAGATGCGCTGAATGCCCGCACGCTGCAGCTTCTCGAGATTGGAAACCTGTTTGATGAGCTCTATGCACTTGGAAAAACATGCAACACCAGTTCCGTTTGGGCCAATGGAGGATTTGTTTCGCGACAGTCTTCTTGGTGGGAAGAGCTTGAGGGTTGCTTCCACAAGCACTTTCTCATGCTGGGGCAATCTTTTGTGGAGAAGTTGCTGGATGAGCGCCTGGCCAGGGGGGGAGCAGGGGTGATGCGCTCCGTTTCCGCCGAGAGAGTTGAGATTCTCGATGGCGGTTGCTTGACGACTCTCTCAAATGGAGAAGTCATTTCTTCAAAGTTTGTTGTGGGAGCCGATGGTTCGCGATCCTTCGTGCGCAACTATTTTCGAATTCCCTTTGAAGTCGTGCGGCCGCAGATGATTTGGGCTGTCGTGGATGGAGTGATTGAAACCGATTTTCCAAAAGTTCCGGAGATCATTGCCTTTCAGACGGACTCGTCAGACGTTGCATGGATTCCAAGAGAAAGTAACGTTGATCGGTTTTATGTTCGCATGGACACGAACTGTTTCACACAAGAGGAGGTCCTGCAAAAGATCAATCGAGCTATTCGACCCCACTCGCTGCGTTTTCAGGAGATCATTTGGTTTTCTCAGTTTTCAGTTAAGGAGTCTGTTGCGGATAGCTTTAGTGTTGGCGAACGAGTTTTTTTGGCGGGCGATGCTTGCCACATTCACTCTGTTAATGGCGGGCAGGGGCTGAACACTGGTTTTGCAGATGCGTTCAACCTCGTGTGGAAGCTCAACATGGTGCTGAACCATGGGGCCCCAAGTGAACTTTTGCAAAGCTATGAAAAAGAGCGACGACCTGTGGCTCAGAGCGTTATCGAAACTTCAGGGGAGCTTGTTCGTTCCACAAAGTTCTCGGCTACGGGATTTCATGCCCGAGACTATGTGTCGATTGTGCAGAAGCGTGCTGGAAACATAACAGGAATGGGTGTTCGCTACGGAGAAGAGGGTCTCGCAGGAACCCGAGTTTTCGATTTTGAAATACACAGAGGAGCGCAACGAACTCGGCTGTACTCCCTTCTTGACTATTCTCAATTCACGCTTTTGGTTTTTGGAGAGGGTGAAGTCGACATCGCTTTCCCTCCCTTTGTTAAGTTGGTTCAGGTCGCTCCGCACAGGAGGTTGTCAGGTTTTTGGTCTGAGAGCTCTCCCTATCGGGATCGGGTGCTGTTGGTCCGACCTGACTCCTACATTCAGTCTCACTCTTCGTTGGACCATATTGGATCACTTCTTGAAGGGATGAAATGGTAATGACGAAGCTCCTTTTCCCAGCTCTTGGCATGTTTACTTTGGGAGGTGGCCCATTTTTGATTGTTGGGCTGTTGCCGGAAATTAGCTCTACGATTGAGCGATCTATTGCGGTCACTGGCCAGGGTGTCACCGTCTTTGGCCTTACCTACCTCATTTCAGCGCCTTTGTTTTCAATGATTTTTGCAAATATCTCTGCAAAACGTGTTCTGCAGCTCGCACTCGTGCTGTTCCTTTTTGGCAACCTGATCACAGCAGTGGCAGAAAGCCTTCCGACATTTTTACTTGGAAGAATGCTTGCTGGTTTGGGCACTGGGATTTTCACTCCACTTTGTGTGAGCAGTGCTGTTCAGTTGGTAGGGAACAGCGCAAAGGGAAGAGTTCTGAGTTTGATGTGGGGAGCCAACAGTGCTGGAGTTGTTTTTGGTGTGCCACTCGGAGTCTATCTTTCGTCTGTTTTGAATTGGCAGGTCTCCCTTTTGTGTCTTTTGGTTCTTGGATTGGTGACCCTCTTGGGATTCCTCATTCAAAACGTAGATTTCGGAGTGCCACCTTCTTCCTCTTGGGGAAGCCGGCTCCGGCTTTTGCGTGATAAGTGTGCGTTGGCCGTGATCGCTGTGACCTGTGGAGCCTGCTTGGCAAGTCTGGGGCTTTATTCGTATGTGGCGTCAATCTATGAAGGCTCCCCCCACTCGCTGACGGTATCGCTGTTTGCCTGGGGGCTGGGTGGATTCATGGGAAGTTCAGTGGTTGGTTTTTTCGTTGATCGCACACAGAAACCGCAGGCCGTGATGACCTTTGCGTTGTTTGGTCTCATGCTCACTCTTTTCGCGATTCCCGCTCTCAAGGATCAGCCCTATTTGGGTCTAGTTCCTCTGTTTCTTTGGGGCGCATTTGGTTGGGCAATCACCGCGCCACAGCAGCATGTGCTCTTTAGTTTATCGGAGCAACAGGGATCCTTCCTTGCAGCATTGAACTCCTCTGCGATTGGTTTGGGGAGTTCTCTGGGCACTGCTTTAGGAGGTTTTGCGGTTGCGTCGGGAGTTGGCCCAGAGGAACTGCCGCATTTTGCTGTGATGGTACTCGCTGTTGTTGCGGCGGGACAGATTGTCTTGATTCGAAAATTCCCAAAATGGAGAAGTGCTCTTGAAGAGACCCGTCATCATTGTTGACCCCCGATCTGCGGGGGTGGAGCTTGCCCCTGCATTTGCGGCTCATGGTGTTCCCGCAATTGCCATCACCCTTGAGCAGCCTCAGATTCGGAGTGGCTATGGGAGAGAAATTCGGGCAGCCGATTTTGCCCAGGTCATTCCTGCTCAGCACGGCCTTGCTGGCAAGTTAGCCAAGCGTGACCCTCTCGCTATTCTTCCGGGTGCTGAAGGAGGGGTTCCATTGGCGCAGGAGCTCTCGGAGATCTTGACCCCTTGGATGGCCAATGATCCGAAAAAATCTCCTCACAGAATTCACAAGTCCCAAATGCAACAGGCTTTGAAAGAAGCAGGTGTGCCCGCGATCCGAACTCTCAACACCTCGTCGGAAAAGGAGGTCGAAGAGTGGCTCGAAGAAAACGAGTTGTGCCATGTTCCGCTCATCATCAAACCTCCCATCTCTGCTGGGAGCAACAGAGTTTTTCACATTTCCGCGGGCAGAAATTGGAGAACAGCGTTTCGTGAGGTCCTCGCAGCTCCTTCTGTGTTGACCGGAACTGCAAACGAGTCTGCGGTCGTGCAGGAACAGGCTCAGGGAGGAGAA
This sequence comes from Silvanigrellales bacterium, assembly GCA_028285285.1. GTDB lineage: Bacteria > Bdellovibrionota_B > Oligoflexia > Silvanigrellales > Silvanigrellaceae > JANQPW01. Next base: position 16,267 of record JANQPW010000772.1, on the reverse strand, counting down.
TTCTCGGTGGGAACAGTGAGTGCTGACGGTAAGCACTCCCTCACCCACCTGATCAAGTACAACAAGATTTCCTTCAACGGACGCCAGACCGTTTATGACCATGTTGAGTTTGTGCCGTTCTCCACTGAAGAGCATCAAGCGCTTTTTGAGTACACCCAAAAAGCGCTTGATGCTCTTGGAGTGCGCTGGGGGGCAGCACACAACGAGGTCATGATGACCCCGGAGGGGCCACGCTTGATTGAGTCTGTGCCCAGAATGACGGGGGGGCCAGTTGTCCATTTTTCACGCGAAGCCACAGGAAGTAGTCAGGCCGACAGACTTGCGGAGGCGATCGTTGCAGGCGACACACAAGCAAAGGTCTATTCCTTTTTGAAGACCGTTGTCCCTGTTTTCTTAAGATCTCCAAAAGAAGGCAGATTGCTGAATATCGAGGCTATGAGTGAAGCTTCCCGTCTTCAAACCCATTTGTCGCAGCACTTTTGGTTCAAGAACGGTGATCGAGTGCCTCAGACTGTTGACTACCTCACAAGCCTTGGGATTGTTGCTTTGGCTGGTGATCGGGCTGCGATCTTTGAGGACTACAAGAGAATTCGAAACATGGAGTCGAAGCTCGTCATTCAGGAAGGTTGAAGTGATCATCACAAGCGCTCAGCTTCGAAGTGACTGTGCAGAGATCAAATCAGAGAGAACCCTGCTCTGAGAGCTCGAGCACTTTGTCACGATCGCTCGGGGAGAGCTTGTCGAGCAGGAGGGGCCGAATCTCCTCAGCAAAGGGGAGGGCAAAGTCCTCAATTTGTGTGCCCACCTTAAAGTTGTTTCCTATTCCTTTCTCCAGGAGACCCCCATGGATCACTTCGTTGAAGTTGGACTTGCTCACATTGGGAATTCCAAAGGCTTGGGGAAGCTTGAGGAGATGAGAGACTTTTGGGTTGGGGTGTGCGGCCAACAGAGCGGCAAGGCTTATGGAGACCGGGGATGCAGTGTCCTCGAAGATGTGGAACCTTTCGGTGCCGGTTTCCTCGGCGTTTTGGCCCTGTTGACTCTTGAGTTCAAGAATTTTCTGCATTTCTGTCCAACTGATGTCTCGGCCAGGGCTAAAGACCCCCTCCACTGTGACGGACTCGAGCTGAGCGTATTCTGAACTGGGCTCCATGAACTCTTCTTGTTCGTCTTCTTCAACAACCCATTCGTCGGCCTTCTTTCGCAGGAGCATGCTGAGGGTGAAGTAGGGTCTTCTGCTGATACCACTCACCACGGGCACACGGATGGAATCACCCAGAGGAGGCACCATAGCCTCTATGCTGTCGGCACTCGGCACGCCCTTGCTTTCAGAATCAATGATTGGTTTTTTGACCGTGAGATTCTCAATATCATATAGGTACGGTTCACCAAATGTCATTCCTCGAAACACGCCACTGTGGGCCGCTCCGAAGTGGGGAATGAGCACCTGGAGGTCGGGCAGGGCGTCAAAATTCGTTCTTTTTTCCATCCAAGAGGGGATGAAGTGCCCCACGATGAGCTGACTTTCCTCAGAACGCGCCTTCAGAAAGGTGTAGGTTTCAGCTTGATTCCAGAAGGACTCGATCATTGAAAAGATCAGAAGTGTGTAGTCTGCCTTCGAGTCGCTGGGAAGACTGCCCCGTATGGGCCCATTGATGGGTTCCAGTGGGTTTTCCCGGAAAAGGAGTTGAGATTCGCTGCCGGGGTCTTGGTTTGTGCCTGCCGGGAGATCTTCCTTCAAAAAGAGGCCATAGGTGTCGAGCAATTCAACTTCTTTGCTGGATTCGATGGCGTTGATGAGGTGGTCCACCTCGGGTTTGTGGAGGGCATTGAACGCATTTTCAGAAACAACAACTCGCACCTGTGGGGTTCTTCCCTCGGGCTGGGAACCCTCTTTGTGATGGAGAATGAAATCAAAAAAGTTGTCGGTGAGGGTTGTGTTCAGTTCCTCGTTTTCATTGCGCGGCTGTTCAAGGCTCGCATTGTCTTGGGCTTGGCTGGAGCTTTTCTTCACGCAACCGCCGACGACCATGAAAACGGACACAGTGATGGCCAGTAAATGTAGCAAAGTTGTCCTCCAAGTCCTGCTTTATGAGGGGCTTCGGTTGCTCGTGAGGAAGCACTTCGGAAAAATGGGAGGAGTCAAATTCACAGCACGCGTGGAGCGTGGGCCTTTGCTGGCACAGACTTTGCTGAGTGTAAGCACACAGCACGGTTTTTTGAAAGAGCACACAGATGCGGAAATTGTTGATCTTCATAGCCCTTTTTTCGGCCTTTTGCTTTCAGGCTTGTCACGGTTCTGAGGGCAGGGGTGTCTTTTCTGTGCGTTCGATTGAAAAGTCGGAAGAAATCATGAGTAAACTGGGGAGCTCCCTCAGCACGTTTCCGGCGGGCATTCTTTGCACCAAAGACAATATTCTCGAAGACCTTCGAAACAGTGAGCTCACCTTGGAGGCCTTTGAAGAGCGCGTGCTCGATCGCCAAGCGCTTTGCCGGCATGTGGCCGAAACAAACCACTATCGGGTACTGTTGGAGGCTGACAAACCTGTTCTTTCGCCTTCTCCAAGCGGTGTGCGCCTCCAACTAAGCCTCATAGGAGGTCAGAAATCTCTTCTCGTTCGGGCTGGGTTGATTTCAGAAATCCACGAACTGGTGGACAGCATGGACGCCGCGCTTTCGCCAGAGGCACATGCGACCCTCAACGAAGGTTTAAGCGCCAAGGTTGGGGTCGATGTGCGTTTGCCGCAAGACCTCAGCAATGGAGAAGCCATCTTTGTCACTCTCGCCTATGAAGCCATCTGGAAGAAGGGCCTCCGGCAAAACGACGCCGTTTATGCAGAGGCACGGCGTGTTGGCCAAGCTGTCTCCCAAAACCCACGTGCCTTTCTCATGTCTTTTGAGGAGCGGTTTCAGACTCCCGGCAAGCGGCCGAGTCTCGACATTCGCTGGCATCTTTGGAGTGACCAGTACTATAACTCTCACGAGAAGCGCAACAGTGCTTTGACTCAGGCCTTGGCCCAGATTGAGGAGATTGAGGGCTTTGAACAGCCCAATCTTTCCGTGGTCACAGCCGGAAGGCTTGAAGGATACAGCCGAAGGCTTAAAGAAACGTTGAGATTCATGTGGAACACAGAAGCCGTGATCACAGCCTTGCAGAAAGTGGAGCGCACGACCTTGCTCAGGGCTTTTGTGCGCCGGGCCGAGATAGCGGTACCAGAGCCGAAATTTCGACTTCCTTACCAGTTTGATCGCGGCGACAACGCCGATTGGCTGCTGGCCGAGTCGGGTCTTTTTGTTCTGGGGGGTTGGGAACGGGCTTTGGGCTACAATGAGTCGGGCACGCCCCAGTGGCATCCTGTTCGTGAACTTCCCCTCTACAAGGAAAGCGAAGGTTACAAGGTTTGGGAGATGATCGCCGAGGGCCGCACCTTCAATGATCCCAAAGGGCTTGTGGTGCCCTTTCGTGGAGAGCATGGGGTCATGACCCACCGCTGGCAATTGGCGGCTCTGGCTTCTCACTTTGACAGTGAATCTGTTTTTGATTTGGAGGGAGACAGGGAGAAAATCTTAGACCTGAGCCGTGGGGTCGAGCAGATCTTCACACCCTTTGAGTCGGGGTGTCTGGCACAGATTCCAACAGAGCCAGAACACACGTGTCACGTTTACCGTGCCATTGGCCAGGGGTGGTTCGATAAGAACCTGACCATTGAGGGAGTCCAAACAAAAGATGCTCACGATCTGTGGAGCTTGGGTTTTGACGCCATCTCATTGCCGCCACCGCTGAGCATTTCGGCAACGCCGGCTTTTTCCGGTTTCTTCACAGGCAGAGTGATGAAAGTTCTTCCTGGCCTTGGCGATCGCCCTGACCCTTCACTTTTGAAAAAGTAGCTCAGAGCCGAAGTGGGAGTTGCTGGATTCTCTTTCCGGTTGCTTGGAACAGGGCGTTGGCCACTGCTGGTGCAATTGGTGGCAGACCTGGCTCGCCGATTCCGCTGGGTGGCTCTGTGCTCGTGACAATGTGAACATCAATCTGTGGAGCGTTTCCGAGGGTCACCATTCTGTACGAATGGAAGTTGTGCTGCTGAATTTGCCCGTCTTTGAAAGTGATCTCACCAAACAAGGCGGCCGACAAACCAAACACAATGGCCGAGCGAACCTGAGCCTCAACAATGTGGGGGTTCACCACCGTTCCGCAGTCAACGACGGCTGTGACTTTCGTAACCTTGAACGACTTGTCTTTGATTTCAATTTCCGCGATCTCAGCCACGTGTGTGCCAAATGATTTGTGATAAGCTACTCCCTTATGAGTGCCCTGGGATCGATCTCCCCACCTGGCCTTTTGGGCACAGAGCTCAAGAACGGCATGGGCGCGTTTGTCTTTCTTCAAGAGTTCGAGCCGAAAGGCAACGGGGTCTTGCTTTTTTGCCTCGGCGAGCTGATCTACAAAGCTCTCCATAACAAAACCGTTGATGGAATGACCAACGGAACGCCAGAAGAACACGGGGACCGCAGATTTCATTTCATGTGTGTCGGTGTCTACGTCTAAATCATAGGGCTGGTTCACACCCTCTTTCATAATGGGGTTGATGCCAAAGAGGCCTAAGGTTCCTGTGATAGCCCCTTGCGCTCCTTTGGCCATGAACTCTGGCATCCATTCGGGAGCAACGGAGACAAAACTCTCCTCTACAGAGTCTCGGAGGATAGACTCTGATGCGGTCTCATACCTGATTTCCTCCTCCTCCTTTCCCACTCTGGCTTCCATGTAGCACACGGCCATGGGTCGGAGGGGAGAGTGCCTCATGTCGTCTTCTCGACTCCAAATGAGCTGAACCGGCGTGTCGAGTTTCAGGGCGATTTCAATGCAGTTTTGGGAGGAAACTCCCGATTGACGGCCGAAGCCGCCTCCCATGTATTTTGCTGTGTGAACAGCGATGTCTTCTCTCGCAAACCCAGAGAGAAGTGCGGCTTGATTGCGAACCAGCGTGGGGCTTTGAGTCGGTGCCCAGATTTCCATTGTGTTCCCTTTTTTCCAGGCAACACAGTTTTGAGGTTCCATCGGAGCATGCGCGAGGTAAGGAAGTTTGAAGAGACCCTCAACATGCTTCACCCCCTTTTGATCTTCTGTGCTCAGCTTCCGTTTAGATATTTTTTCTTCGTACTGGGAAAACCTTTGCTCTGAGGAGAACTTCAGATCCTGCGGAATTTCCCAAGCGATGTCCTCTGCCGTGATGTCTTGCCTCACGCGTAAAATGTGATGGTATCGCTTGCACACGATAGCCAGCCCTGCCGACACGACAAAAGTCTTCAAAACCAAGGGATGCTCTTGCAACTTTTCGTTGTGTGCTTTGATCTTGCCTCCAAAGACAGGGCAATGAACAACCGCCGCCACGACAAGGTTCTCAAACGGAAGATCCATGCCATAGGCGGCCGTTCCGGTCGATTTATCTGCGGCGTCGAGAGAGCGCGAAAACTTCCCAATGTACTTGAATTGCTGAGGGTTTTTCAAAGGGGGATCGGACTCAAAGTCGTCTTCACTCAATTGGCTGTTGAAGGCAGCATAAGGGCTTTTCTTTCCAGACTTTTGATGGAGCACGGAGCCGTTGTGGGTTTCGAGGCTTTCCACAGGAACACTCCAAGCCTTGCTCGCTGCATGCAAAACGGCGAGGCGATAGGCTGCTCCTAGTTTTCGAAGCGGCTCGTAGCGGCTGGGTGTGCTGGAGCTTCCAGCCGTCATTTGGAGGTTGCCAAAGCGAGTGTCGGCGGCCGCGGGAACAAGACGAAGAAGCCCCGGGTCAATGTCGGCCTCTTCCCCAAAGATCGTTGCCTGCCCTGTCATGACACCTTGACCCATTTCAACCTTGTCGAAGGTGAGCTGAAAGGTGTTTTGCGGAGAGACCCTCAGGTAGAGTCCAATGAGCTCGTCATTGCCGGAAGACTCTGCCCTCGAGGCGCAGGCTTGAGTGAGGTGACTCACTTGGGAGAGCACGGCCACTGAAAGAGCTCCCTGGACGGAGTCCACAACAACCTGCCTGCGGGTTTTTCTCATGGGGCTCTACTCCTTTGTTTTTCTGGAGGTCGCTTGGGCTCATCCCATATCTTGCCTTAAAGGCTTTTGAAAAGGAAACGGGATCTCCATAGCCGCGTGACTTCCGAGGTCTTTGGTCATTTCTCACTCACATTTGATTTGATCAGACAACACAGTACCGCGCTTCTCCCGATAGACTCATCTCGTATAGAGGAGCGAGGCTTCAGAGGCATTATCCTAGTCTTCTCTGCTGCCCGTGGTCAATGTGATGTGTGTTTGTGGTCACAGCATATGAAAAGGTGAAAGATGAAATTGAACAGAAGAGCTTTTTTTGAAAAGTCGGCACTATCAACCGCCGATCTTGCAGCCAAAGCTGGGGTTGTTTCCCTTCTTCATGCCGGTTCTTTGCCACAGAGGGCAAGCTCCGACCCTGCAAATCAAGTTGTTGTTATCACGGGAGCGGGAAGCGGTTTTGGTTACCGAATGGCTCTGACCTTTGCTCGCTCTGGCTATCGCACCTATGCAACCTTGCGAGAAACGAGGGGGAGAAACCGGCAGAAGGCCGATGGCCTGCGAAATGTTGCGCGATCCGAAAGTCTTTCTTTGTTTGTTGAAGAGCTTGATGTCATTGACCCTCGCTCCGCCAAGGGGGCCTTGGATCGCATTGTGGAACGTGAGGGACGGGTTGACGTTTTGGTGAACAATGCCGGTGTGCTTGTGTATGCACCGCTTGAGGTGGTCCCGCGTGATGTGTGGGATCTGCAGATGGCAACGAATGTGTATGGGCCTCTCGAACTGAGTGGACTGGTTTTGCCCATCATGAGAAGGCAGGGAAGCGGCCTGGTGATCAATATGAGCTCCCGGGTGGGGAGGGTGACCATTCCGGGAATAGGCCTCTATGCAACGAGTAAGTTTGCCTTGGAAACTGCTGTTGAAACCAAACACTATGAGTCAACACCACAGGGAATTGACTTTGCCTTGATTCAACCCACAGCCTTCGACACGGATATCAATCGAAACGCCCGCCGTATCTATGAGACTTTCAGTCTTCCTCGGTTCAACTCAGAAAGGCCGGAAGGTGTAGACTTTCACAGGGAGTTTTTGGAACGCCTTGATGGAAACTTTTCGGGCAACCCCACACGTAATCCTCAAGAAGTGGCCGACTTGGCTCTCCGAATTGTTGAAACTCCTCGAGCTGAGAGGGTTCTGAGATACCCCATTGGAGACGAGGGGGAATTGAGCTCGGTGCGAGATCTCAACAGTGTTCACAGGAGCGTGCAGCGAACAGCTCTCAGAGATTCAGGGTACGGTGATCTTTATCGTGACTAGGCTTTGATTTCTTTCGCACAACTTGAACGCACACATCCACAACACCTTGAGACAGAGGCGCTATTCTGGCGAAGGCTGCCTGGGACAAGTCGATGATGCGACCGCCCACATAGGGGCCCCTGTCGTTGATCTTCACAAAGACAGATCGACCATTTGCTTGATTCTGCACCCGCATGATGATTCCCAGAGGGCTCTTCTTGTGTGCCGCAGTGTAGGCGCTCGGTCGAAAAATCTCACCGCTTGCTGTGGGTCGACCGGCGTATTTTTTCCCATACCAAGATGCCTTGCCGCACTGCTTGTCGCCAACGGAACTGGGGGCTGAACTCAGGCAGCCGGTTGTGGTTGTCAAGATGAAGCAGAGACAAGCGAGTTCTGGTAACTTCATTCAACACCCCGAAGATTGCATATTGCTGTGTTTGAGAATGAAGGTAGCACAAAATGAGACTCATCAGCTGTTTTTTGTTGGCTCTGGCTGTTTCGTGCTTGCTTTCTTGTGAGAAGAGAGGCAGAGAAAGGGACTCGACTCCCCTGACCCTGCAGCCTCCTGAAAGCGGCAGGCAGATCATTTTCGACACAGATTCAGCCTATTTTAGCGATGATGGTGTGGCGCTCGCCATGTTGCTCCAGGCTGGGGTTGTTGACATTCTGGGCGTGACCGTGACAGCCGGAAATCATCGTGTTCCGCAGGGAGTGGAGTTCATGCTCCACATTTTTGAGATCTTCAACCTGAACTCTGTGCCGCTTTTTGCCGGCGAGGAAAGCCCCTTGCTGGCCCAAGAAGAGCGTGTGCGAGCGCTTGATGTCCAACACAAGGCACTGTTTCGGCAAAAATCAAAGCAACAAGGCGAAGAGAGTCAGTTTGAAAGTTGGTTGGGATCGCTTGGCACGCTAAGAGATGAGATCATCTATCAGTCGGGGAAAAAGCCTGAAAAGATCCGAGAGCATCAGGGGAGCGCTGTTGACTTTCTGATCAAGACAATCCGCGAGCAACCCGGTGAAATCACGGTGGTCGCATTGGGCCCCATGACAAACATTGCCGCCGCCTTTGAGCGCTCTCCCGGGCTTGATGAACTTGTTAAAGAGCTGATTTTTATGGGTGGTGCGCTCACTGAGGGCGGGGTGCTGGGCAATGCATCTCCGGTGGCCGAACTCAACTTTTGGTTTGATGCGGCCGCTGCCCATGCCGTTCTTGCTTCCAACGTGCCTCGAAAGATCATGTTTGGCTTGGGAATCACGAACCAAGCCCCCTTTCGCTATGAAGATTTCGCGAGAATTGCCTTTGCGCAGCCTTCCACGCCGCTGACTGAGCTTTTTCGCGACGACATGGGCAACCACACCCCAGGCTTTCTGCAGCGAGGCGATGAGGGCCGGAAGCAAACGTGGTGGGTGTGGGATGCTCTTGTGGCAGCATACCTCGTGGACCCATCGGTTGTGCTGGCCAGCAAAAAGTTCTTCCTGCAGATTGTTCCAGAGATTGGTCTCGATATGGGAAGGGTGTTGCAAAGCTCTGTGGAGCGGCCGGGCTATGCGGAAGTTGAGGTGATGACGAAACTGGATCGCCGTGCGGCGCTTGATCTCTACACGAGGTTGCTCACGCAGCCACTCCCCTAGTTGTTATTGAAAATGAAAATTGCGGTCTGGGGGTGAAATGCGCATCTCAAAAGTGTTGCCCAACACAGACCGCTGAGGCCTGGCTTTATTATGTTCCAATGCTTTTTTGAAAAGCCTCCAAGGAGAGTGGGGAACAATCGCCAAAGGGGTTTTGTTTTGGAAGACACGGCCGATACCATCACCTCCCTCAAAAACGTAGTCTGTGACGGCAATCCGAAAGGTGCTTTTTGAGGCCTTTTCAAAGGGTGGTCCCATTAAGGACACAAATCGGAACTGGGAAATGGAGTTTCCCTGAGAATCAATGAGCTCTGTTTTCTCTCCCACGACAGTGCCCGAGGAGAGGTGGAGGAGGGCCTTGCCTTCGTGACTACCCGCCTTGCTCAGGCTGTCTATGAAGAGGTTTTCAACCTCTGCACGAGAGAGTTCGACAATCACAAAATCGTTGAGAAAGGGAACAACTGAAACAAGTTTTCCGAAAGTGAGATCACCGGAAAAAATGTCGGTGCGGATGTCTCCCGAAACCATAGCTGTGAAGTCCACCTGTGGGTCGAGCTTAAGAATTTCACTGTGAAGTTTCTGCGTGACGAAGCGAGCCAGCTTGCAGCCTCCTTCCCGGCACGGCGTGAGTGGCATGTCTTCGGTAATTTCAGCGACCTTCGTGTTGGAGGCCTTCAGAACTTCTTCTTGTATGGCATCAAAGAAACGAGCTCGCTGCGGGTTGCGTGGCTGCTTCAAGGGTCCTTTGAGGGGCACTGTGTTCCCTCGGGTTGCGTTGGGAATGTAGTTTCCCTTGCTGTCGAAGGTCAGAATGACATGCCCTAGGTGTTTCAGCTCCATTCCTGTGTGCGACAAATAGGCCAGGCGAGACTTGGTTGTTGTGCCCTCCAGTTCTGTGCGTGTGTGCTGCTCGGGGTATCTGTTGGGGTGAGCTGCATCGTTTTCAAAGAGGGAGTGAGAATGCCCCCCCAATACGAGATCAATTTCAGGGCAAAAGTGAGGAATCTTCCGATCGGGTTTGAGCCCTAAGTGAGACAAAGCAATGGTCATGTTCGTGGACCGCTCGGCTGTTTTCTTTTGAATGAACTTTCGAAGGGTTTTGGAGTTCCGCTCCGATGTGCACACCTCTTTGAGTGTGAGACCTCGACCGTTTTTGGAATACAGGCCATTCTGGGGAGTGCCTAAGGCAACAACGAGAATGCGAATGTTTTGCCCCACTTTAAAAACCGCATGGTCGAGAAACCGACCCCGAAGAGAGGTTGCTTCACCTTCAAAGCGATCGGTGTTGGTGAGCAGTGCTTTGATGCCAGCCTGTTGCAGCTCGGTGAGGTGCCGCTCAAACAGCGAAACACCGTCATCAAGTTCATGATTGCCCAGGGTGAACGCATCGTAGCCTGCGAGCTTAACGAAGTCCGTGAGGGGAAAGGAAGCGGACTCCATGCGTTGGAGCAGGGTGTAAATGGAATCTCCTTGAAAGAGATCGCCTGTGTCGAAAAAAAGGCTTCTCTTGGGATTCTCCCGGCGCACTCCTTCCACATATTCCAAGAGGCGCTCTCCCCCGCCGGCACAATCTTCAGGGTGATCTTGGAGGGGTTCGGAGTTGCTGCAGTAGTTTCCCTGAGTGTCTTTGGGAAGAATACTGCCATGAATGTCGGAGGTATGAAAAATATGAACTTTTTGGTTCCCCTGGGTTGACTGCAGATCGCTACGCACCATGAGGTGACAACTTGCCGCCGTTGAGGCTAGCAGTGGGAGCATGAGCCCGAAAAGTGGGCCGAACCCAGTGCGCGGTGCCGTCCTCTTCATGGAATACCTCCGCGGGTAAAGTTTTGCAGAATTGCCTGTGAAATGACCCACTCCTCATGATCTCATTCAGAAAAGCAATTTACAACTCTCCAGATTCGCTCTATGCAGCACTTTGGGCAAACGAAGCGGAACTGGCCAGGCTTTTGGCGGCTGAGAGGGACGCGGGGCACTGAAAGATGGAGTCTCAGTTTTGGAATCACACACTATACCAGGTCCAAGTTCTCCAGGAGTTTGGCACAGCGCACAGGTTGTTTTCAATTTCTTGGGCTATTCAGAGAAATGCCGCGAGAAGTATGGAGATGTTTTTCAGCTGAACGCTCTGGGCTCACCCTCCGTGGTTTGTTCTGATCCTGAAGATGTGAAGACCATCCACACGCAAAAAATGGAGGCCTTTGATTTTCGCTCGCCTAACCTGGTTCTCGGCTCCCTTTTGGGAGAACAGTCACTTCTTATGATGGAAGGTGTTCCCCACCGAGAATTGAAAAAAGACATGCTGCGCCATTTCCACTCCATGCTTTCTGACAAGCTGGAACCCCGGGTGCAGGAGTGTGTTGCAGAGAAGTTTGATCGCTGCTTTGTGGGTGCCGAAGGTGAGCTCACTGCCCATGAGTGGACAAAACAGGTCACGCTGCGCGTGATCATTGATCTTCTCTTTGGTGAAGATGACCCCAGCCTCAATGATGAGGTTGAGACCAAAGTGTCGAACTTGTTGGAGTTGATGAATGAGAAGTTTGTGACGGCCTGTTTGCTCATTCCGGCTTTGCAGCTCCATCGACTGGCCTTTGGCTCATGGCGTCGCTACCTCAGTGCCCGTGGTGAGGTGAGTGAGCTTCTGCGTCGTTCTATCCAATTGGCAAAATCTGACGAGAGTTTGTTTAAGGGAACTCTGTTTCGCTTTCTGGTGGAGGAGTACACCGCTCTTGGCGAGGAGGAGCAGATTGCTAGCGTTCAAAGTCAGCTGATGACTCTGCTCTTCACCGGACATGAAACCACCGCGAATGCGGCCGGCTTTGGAGTTTTTCATGTGCTCAGAGATCCTGAGCTGAAGGGTCAGATTCGCGAAACAGGTCAGCGAAAATCTCTTGCCGAGTTGCTGGCGGATCCTTATCTTGACTCGGTGTGTCGTGAAGTCTTGCGCCTGTATCTTCCCTCACTGTTCACATTGCCACGGGTCACAAAAGCGCCCTTCCAGCTGAGGAACTATAGGGTTCCTTCAGGTGTGACCCTTATGGCCAGCAACTACTTGGTTCATCGCAGGGAAGACATCTACGAAAACCCGCTTGCGTTTGTGCCCGATCGGTTCTGTGGCAAGCAGTTTGGACCTTTTGAGTACTTTCCTTTTGGGTTTGGAGTGCGTTCCTGCTTGGGAACAACTCTTGCCACACTGGAGTTGAAGCTCATTCTCACCCACGCGGCCCTGCAAAATCATGTTGCGCTCAGCGACTTGCAAACACCCAAACTCGCGCGGCGAGGGTTTACCTTTGGGCCCGAAAACAGGGTTCCGCTCAAAATGTGCTCTTCGGCCTTTGGTTGAGGCTGGTTTTCAGCTTTGGTCACGGTTTCGGCGCAGCTTTTTGAGCTTTGCTAAGCGTCGCATGTCGGGAGTTTCATCGCCTTCATCAATGATTTCATCTCCCAAGACTTCTTCGATCACATCTTCTAGAGTCACAATTCCTTCGAGGCCGCCGTGCTCGTCTATCACGGCAATCATTTTCTCGCGCTCTTTCATAAGAATCTCAAAGATTTCGAGCACGGTTTTTGACTCAGAAACCGAAACCATGGGCCTGAGGAATTTCGAGAGAGGAGCATTTTGGTCTCCCCGATAGTGGGCCACCAACACATCGGAACGCAAAACGTAACCGACGATATCCTCTGTGTCTTCTCCGCTGATGGGAATGCGAGAAAACCTCTTGGTTTCGTTGGAATCGAGGAACTCAGAAACAGTTGTTTCCCGAGAGTCGGAAAACACAACCGTGCGGGGTGTGAGAATTTCTTTCACGCGAGTGAGGTTGAGCTGAAGCAAGTTGCGCAGGATGCTTTCCTGCCGCGGGGTCAAATGCCCTTTTTCTGACACCACACTTGCCATGGCCATGAGCTCGTTTCGTTCTGCAGCTCCTGAGCGCTGTTCTTCGTTGTCAAAAATACGCGTGAAAAAGGCGGAGAGCTTCACGAAAGGTTTGAGAAGGTAGACCAATTGCGTGAGCACAAAGCCGGTTGTTGGGGCCAGTTGCCGCCAGTAGAGGGCTCCAATTGATTTGGGAATTAACTCCGAGAAGACCAAAATGAGGAGGGTGAGAATGGCAGAAAAGACACCCAAGAGGTGATCTCCAAAAACAAAGGCCGCCTGCGCCCCCGCTCCGGCGGCACCGGCCGTGTGGGCCACCGTGTTCAAAGTCAAAATGGCCGCCAGGGGAGCACTCACGTCTTCCTTCAGCTTTTTTAAGTGCTTGGCAGCACGCACTTTCCCCTTCGACTCCAGAACAGAGATGTAGGACGGAGTGAGGCAAAGGAGCACGGCCTCTGCAATGGAGCAGAGGAAAGAGACGCCCAGGGCAATAGAAATGTACACGATGAGCAGAATCATTGAGGAAGAAGCTCCGGTAGGTTTTGAGGCTCAGCTTTGCGTGAGGATTGGCTCCATACCCCAAACGCAAAGCTTGAAAGTCTCACACTTCTTCCTGCAGGAAAAGTGACCCGTGTGATGATCAGTCGTCTTGTTTTTCAAGCACACTGCCAATGGGCAAGAGCAGGAGGGTTTGAAGAGCCGCTGCAAAGCCAAAGCCAGCGAGGCCCTTGATCACGACATTGTTCAAAAACTGAACTCCAGGGGCTCGGTGGTATTCGAAAACCGGTTTGCCTGTGTCGTCGGTGGCCAACATCAGTCGGCCGTGTCGGATTCCAGTGGTGTCTTTTTCGGAGAGGTCATCTTCCACGTACAGCACAAAGCCAACAATTTCTTCATTTTGGTCGCTGGAAATCACTTTGCCATCTTTGTTCAACAGGTGTGCGAACACATAGCGGACGGTGTCTCCTAGCTCGTCTGAATTGATGCCCTCAACTTTGCAGTAGCTCAATTGAAGTGAGACAGAGTCGAACATTTTTGCATCACAGAGCGCTGTTTCAACAGGCCCGTCGGCACTTCCCATGGAGAGTCGGATCAACCTTTGGTCAATTGCTGTGTAATCGGTGATTTTTGTGCCTGTTTGGGTGTTGATGGTGAGGCTTTTGCTGAGCGGGTCAAGCTGTGTGAAGAGCTCTCCAACTTCTTTCTTTCCCGTGCGGTGCTTATAAAAAACTGTGTCTTCGCGGTTGGGGAACTTGATCTTGAACTCTGGCTTCGTGATCAAGTCGGCAATGCCATAGACAGCCATTTGGTCGCCGTCATCTGTGATGCGGACGGGTTCCCAGATTTTTGGGCTGTTTGCCAAAATGACCGCAAAACCAATCCCGCCCAGTCCAACGTTGGTGAACCACGCTCCAATTCCCGTTGTTCGGTAAACAAATTGGCTGCGGAGCTGCTTCAGTGTTGGCAGCTTCTTTCTGTTTAAAATTTTTGGCGCGGTCTCGGCGTCTTGCTTGGGTTCTAAAACACATCCTGTGCCGACCACAAGCATTGAGGAAACCACAATTGCGGCAGTGATTCGTTGGTTCAAAGGCATAAGATTCTCCTTGGGATTTTACCACCAAAAAAGTCAGACAAGGTGTCATGGCTTCACTTGGTAGAGCATTCAGTTCGTACTTTGTGAGAGGCCAGGGTCTTTGCTGCGGATCAAGAACGGTTTCTGTCAACGCACAACCGGCCGCCCTGGTTTTTCACGAGGCAAGGAAGTGGGCGAGAGCGAGAATAAAAACGGAAGATAAGACTCCGTTGATCACCTCCACACCAAGGAGAAGTCGGTTATAGGTTGACTGAATCCACATGTTCCAAAAGCGAGGGTAAACGCGAATGGCCGTGAGCGTGGCAAAGGCAGTAACAGCCTCCAAAGAGCTGAGGCTGAGATTCTGCAGAGAGAAGATGACAACGGCCAGCTGCAGGAGTGTGACCTCCACTTGGGTTCCAAGGAATTGGAGAAGGAGGTAGTGCCTCTTGTTCTTCCAAGTTCGCACTCCGGGATTGCTGCGTTGTGCCTTTTGATAGAGCTGATCAATCAATGGGTTGCCATAAAGAACCCCCACAAAAACAAAGTGAAGGACGCCGATGAGAAGGTTCTCTAAAATGAATTCTGTCATGTTAAACTCCTGTGGTTGGGGTGAGTGGAAAGGCTTGAACTGCTCTCCACTGCTTTGAGCGGTTTTTGATTGGATTTGTGACCAGGTTTTTCGGGTTTGAATTGGATTTTTTATAACTATCTATGATCACAAAAGAAAAAATTAAGGCGGCTCAGTGCGGTGACGCAGCGGCTCTCAACGAAGTGATTGAGGAGCTCTACAGGCCTTTGCTGGGCCTTGCGCAGAGGCTCTACTCCAACCCGCAGGAGGCGGAGGAAGCCTGTCAGGAGGCTCTGTTGTTGGTTGCCAAGCAGCTCCCCAGCTTTGAACACCGGTCGCAGCTCAAAACCTGGGCTTGGACCGTCGCGACACGCTGCTACTTCCAGCAAATGCAAAAGAACGGTGCCACTCAAGCTCTCCGTCTTGAGGAGTTTCGTGCTGATCTGGAGCAGGGAATGAGTGAAGCCACTGAAGCGAAACAGGAAGACGGACTGCTGCTTTCACAGCTCAAAATCTACTGTGGCCGTGCCCTTTTGCAGATACTGCCCCTTGACCTGAGGCTTTCCTACACTCTTGGAGAGATCTTTGAAGTCTCAAACTCTCGCGCTTCAGAGATTCTTGATGTTGCAGAAGAGGTCCACCGAAAACGCCTGAGCCGGGCGCGCCAAAAAATGACCGACGCTTTGACCGGACATTGTGGAGTGTTGAACCCCAACGCGAAGTGTCGTTGCCACAAGCGTTTGGCTCAGGCAAAGAAGCTGGGGCGCGTTTGTGAGACTCCTTCCACTCCCTTCCACCACCTGAAGGATCTGGAAAACCAGCTCACCCAGATTCAAGGAGCAGCGGAAAGAGTGGGCTTGTACTACCGCAGTGAACCACAAGCGTATCCAGAGCCTGAGCTCAGGGGGAGGCTTGCCATGATTTTGCGTTCGAGCTCTGATTGACCCGAAAATGCGAGTGTTCCCGGCACAGAATCTGTGCTATCTCCCGTGCCGGGGGAACAGGACCGATGAAAAGAGAGATAGGGAAATCGAACATGGAGAAGACGCACCCACCGGGAAGCACGGGACTCCCTTTTTTGGGAGAGTCGCTGGAGTTTTTGAGAGACCCCAAGAACTTTCACAATTCCCGTGTGTCTCGTCATGGCAATGTTTACACGACGCACCTCTTCGGAGCCAAAACTGTGATTTTGACGGGTGTGGAAGCAACCCAGTGGTTTGTGCGCAACGACAGCAAGACACTCGCAGCACAGTGGCCTCAGGCGGTGCGCAGTCTCCTCGGCCCTGGCTG
>JANQPW010000764.1 GCA_028285285.1 Silvanigrellales bacterium | reverse complement strand
AGCTCAGCTGAAAGAGCAGGGTTTGGCTTAATGACGGGCAGCACGGTGTCATAACCCATGGTGAGGAGCTCCAGGGTCACACTCTGCTGGTCGCTGCTTTGGGTGTCGATGGAGTTCACTGTGATGTTCCGAGCCGCATCAACCAGGCCTTCCACTTCAGGAAACTGCTCAGTGGATCCTCTCCTCATGATTGTGAGAGACTGCGATTTCGCCTCCTTCAAAAACCCCGTTGCCTGCTCAAACTTACCTCGAGCCTTCCAAAGGGTTCCCTGCGCATCCAGGTTGGCCTTAAAGCTCTTCAGCTCACTTTCTTTTTCGAACTTAAACTCGTAGAGAGCGAAAAACTCTGCACCGGTTCGGTAGCCGTTGACAAAATGGGTGCCGCAAAGGGAACGAAGGCTTTCAACGTACTCTTGTTCGTTTCCCGCGTTCAACAGCACTTCCTCAACTTCTGGAACCCATCGAGGGTCGGCACTGAAGCGAAGCTGATTGGCAGACTTTGCGTGAATCAGCACATAGGTTGAACGCTCAGACTTGTTGAAGTTGTTCACAAAGCTGGTGTTGGCAGAGCCGCGCCCCCATGTGCCTTGAAGCGATGCCGAAGCAGATATGTTCAGACTGCGAGAAAGCTCCATGCGGGTCTTGATTTCGGTCATGCGAAAAACAGATGTTGCCCCAGAGATGTTCTCATTGTCGGGCTGGTTGCGCACGGGCCCTAAAGTGACACACTCCCTTTTGGGCACATTGTGTAAGAGATCGACTCCCTGGCGAAGGCCCACGGGAAGGCTAGAGTCTTCTCCCGGAATGGAGGCAATTTTACCCTCTGAGTCAGCTGGTAACACAGGCTGGCTTGCTGGGCTCCCGCAACTTACAGCAAGAAGAGACGCTCCCACCAAGCTGGCTGATAATTTCAATTTCATGCTCGTTCCTTAAGTAGTGGATATGACCAGAGGGCACAATGACCTCTGTTTTTCACAGCTGTTGAGCCCGAAATATAATTGAGAATGAAATGAGAACGAGGGACATCTGTGAAGGCAGAGAAGTGGTGGTTTCCTTGAACTCATGGTTGCTTTTTGTTGAGTATTTTCAGGCAGTTTTCAAACGTCAGGAGGAGCCTGTGCGAACGGAGGGCTCAACTCATTCGTCAAGAAAAGAAGATAAACTCACTGAAACATAACTGGCATCTTCACCTGGCTCAAGAGCTTCTCTGATGCGATTTGCAAGTATGTCTTTAAAGCTCATTTCCTGCCCTTCGGAATTCTGCATCTGTAACTTTGCCTTTTGTCGAAGTTTTCTTTCGTTCGCAAAGGCTCTGTAGTCCGCAAATGCCGCGTAATGACTCAGAATCACTTCTCCAGATTTTCCACAGTCTTCCCGACTGATTCTGAGCTTTGGCACTGCCCCAAAAACTTCCTGACAATCGCCTCAAAGGTTTCCAAGCCTTTTGGATGACCAGCAGCCTCGATTTCGTTAACAGACGCTATGCGGGTTTTGACCAAAAAATGCTGAAAGGTCGAATCAAATACAAATCCAAGATGGAACTCTTGATCGGCCAAGTCAAGCGACTCTGCATTTTCAAGATCATGCTTGTAAACATCTCTCTTGTAACTTTTGAAGGGATTTTTGAGCCCAGACGAAAATTCAAAATTCACAAGATCTGGCGCAAAGCCCATTGTGTTCGTGCCCGCATTTTCATTGTCATCAAGACTTCTCACTAACTCAGAAACCTTGTATTCCACGATGGAAAAATCCAAGTGCACGTCACCCAGTGGCACTTCCGAAGACAGACTCTTGGCCTGAACATCCGTATTGTCTCGCTTGCAGGAGCACAAAACGACGAACAGAACAGACAAGGTGAACCATCTAGACATTTGAACCCCTCTTTTTTGCTTCAACAATGGACTCCATTCCCTGATATCTCTCTTAAACTTGACTCTCAGCATATTTGTTGGACTGGCATACTCTTTGAATACCTGCCGAAGTAAATCAACAATGAGGTCGCATATTATGCAAGTTCTGAAGTGCAAAATCACTGTGATTGCTGCGTCCTTTTTACTCTCCAGTTGTGGGGAAAATTGGGCCCTCTCAGGCAGCGAAGTCACAAAAATCATTGGAAGCGACGATCTTGAAAACAAACACCCGGATTAGTGAAGGTCGGCAAACCTCTCGCAGCTTCTCTACAGCCCTATATCCATAGATACCCTGATCGCCAACGAGCCGATGGCACGAGCTGGATTGCGGCACGGAAACACTGGTTCAATGATGGAATTCGGGAAAGCAGAACCCCGCACCAATAAATAGCGGAAAGCTGGCAACATGTGAAAGCGCTTCTGATAGCCAGAAGTAGGGAGCGAATCGCCCTTCCTCGCGCCCGAGAAAAAAACTGAACTAGCCCCTTCACCGACCCTCTGACGGAGCGAAAACGGAGGGTTTTTGACATAGATATCCCTCAAGGCCC
>JANQPW010000946.1 GCA_028285285.1 Silvanigrellales bacterium | reverse complement strand
ATGAGGCAGACCTTGTCATGACGCCTCACATCTCGCAATGCGCTGCGCACATCGTCGCTCAGGGGCACGAGGGTCACTTGCACCGAAGAGAAGAAATCGCTCGGTGCACGCACCGTCATGACCGTGTCAACACCACCCTCGAGCGAGCCATGAAGCCGCCCCAGCAACCCTGTGCTGGAAAGGGCCTCTCCGATGCTCTCACGGGAGAGATCATCAACGGCTACGGGATCACTGCAATCGGCCTGAGCAGCTCCTGCCCAAAGTGCGGAAAGAGCCAATACGGCTTGAGCACAGCCCAGAATCAAACGCTTTTTCATCACAAACCTCTTATTTTGTTAAAAAACTCACCCCGGAGGCTGCTTTTTAGCGTGCCCAATGTAGAGCACGCCAAGAGGCCCCCCTGTGTACGCAAAAAAATCACGCGCAGCCGGTGACCAAAACACTCCCAAACCTGCCATTTCTGTTTGGCGAAATCCAGTGTTTTTGAGCACGGCCAGGAGCTCCTTCGGTTTGATAAAAAGTCGGGGGTCATGTGTTCCTCGGGGAATCAATCCTAAGGTTTTTTCCAAAAGAGTGACCATCACAAAGCCAGCAAAAAAGTTGCGGTTGATCGTGTCAAACAGGAACACTCCCCCTGGTTTCAGCACTCTATGGAACTCCTGAAGAGCATCAGCCCACTGTGGAATGTGTTCGAGCACGTCCACACACACCACAACATCCATACTGGCATCTGCAAAAGGCAGCTCCAAAGCGGAGGCCCTGCGGTAGGTGACTTGAACGCCTGATTGGGCGGCGTGTTTGCGCGCCTGTTCCAAAGAAGGCTCCGAAAGGTCCACCCCTGTGACACGCGCTCCCCGCTTTGCCAAAAACTCGCATGTGAAACCTCCGCCACAGCCCACGTCGACCACCGCCAGGTCTTTCCAAGAATCAACGACCCGATCAAAAAAACGAAACCGACCGGGGTTCATTTTGTTCAGCAAATGAAAGCCATCTTGCGGATCCCACCAATCGGCGCGGTCATACAAAGTGAGGTCATTGGCCATTTCTTCCCCCCAACACAAACTCGGTCTCAATTGCAAGCTTCCATTGCCAAAATTTTAACCTTTTCAGTACTTTTGGGAAAAGGTGCCGGCTGCTAGCCTGATACAAAACAAAGGTGGACCCATGAGAAATCAACTCCGCATCGGCCTTTGCTCCCTAACTGTGGTGCTTTGGGCGGCTTGTTCCGAGCCTCCTGCCCACAACCGTCTCCACTCCGACAGCGGGGTTGACGGCCCCAGCTATTTCGCCATTGCTGAAGAACTCTACAACCTCGCATCAGAAAGGCAAAACACCGTTAGCGTGGAGGAGTACGGCTTTCTGAGTGAGTCGGAGCACCCGCTCCTGGGCGTTGTGCTGCGAAGCCCCCACTCTTCACAGACCTCGCCTTCCTCAACACAAAATCGCGCTCTTCTCATCACCGGAGCCACACATGGAAACGAATACCTGGGTTTTGAGGATCGTCTTCCCCGAGCTTTTGTGGAGCAAATCACGGCAGAGCCCCAATCTGGACTTGCCCGGTGGGTGCAAGCGGGGGGGTTGATTTACATCATTCCCATTGCCAACCCCTACGGCTATAGCAGAGACGCTCGTGGCAACGGGCGAGCCGACCTCAACCGTGACTTTCCACTCAATCGCGTCTCGCATGAGGGTCTCCGACAGCCCGAAACCCGACAACAGCTAGCTTGGATCAATGGGAGACTAGAGCAAGACCACGCTGAGCTTGCCCTCACACTGGACTACCATTGCTGCTCTCGCAATAGAAAGCCGGATCTGATTCACCCTTGGGGGTATTCCGATAGACCACAAGACCGACGGGTTCCTGCACACCACCTGAGTCATGCCAATTCTTTAGGAGCACTGGCGCGAGTTGCCCTTGGCCCCATTGATTTTGGAAACACCATTGATGTTCTCGGCTACCCTGCCATTGGCGCGTCGGACGATCACTACTTCGAAACCCACTTCGAAGCTCGAAATGCAGACAACCCAGGCATGGCTTTCACCTTCGAAGGTGTGCGCCAAGGATCTGGAGAAAACCCCAATGTTCTTTCCGAGCACATCTCCCTTTGGAATTCCTGGACGACCGCGCTTCTGGAAACTGGTCGCAATTCGGCTCTAACTGGAAGCCTCTAACAGTTTGTTGAGTTTCTTGGCCAGGCCAATGTCCTTTTCACTCACCCTGTTTCCCGCATCATGAGTGGTCCACTCAACCTCAACTCTGTTGTAACAGTTTTTCCATTCGGGATGGTGATCGGCCTTTTCGGCCTCAAGGGCCACCCGAGTCATAAACCCAAAGGCCTCTACAAAATTCTGAAACTCAAACACCCGCTTGAGCTTGTTGTTTTCATATTTCCAACCTTTGAGGTTGAGCAACGCCCCTTCTATTTCTTGCTCGCTCAGCGCTTTCACACTAGTCATGATCAGGCTCCTTCCTTTGTGGGCGCCTCCAAATCAAAAACCTACGGAAGCCCCAATGCCCCAACACCTCTTGTCTGAATATGGCGATCTCATCGACGACTGGCAAGCTTTTGCGGAGCACTGCAGGCAACCCCTTCCAGTATCGTTCTGGATGAACCCGCTCAAAGCCCCAAGCAGCACCTTACTTGTGCAGGAGCTTCAAGAATTCTTACCCCAACCGCTCGG
>JANQPW010000944.1 GCA_028285285.1 Silvanigrellales bacterium | reverse complement strand
AGTTGAGGTGCCAGCTCCAACTGCAGCCGCTGCTTCAGATCCTTGCCCACGAGCTCTGAAGTGAGGGAGTCAACAAGAGCCGACAGAGCCAGGGTGTGGAAATGAGACTTGCGCGTTGCAAGGTCTTCACGCCACTGGGTATCAGCCACTGCGGCAATCCAGCTGCCGGGTTGCCAGCGCTTTTGCCAGCTTGAAAAGTTGGCCATTGTGGGCACCTGTGGATCGGGGTCACCCATAAATGCAGGATCAAGCAGCCGGCCGCAGCCCAACAACATGACGCTAAAGAGGGTTGTGAGGATCACTCCCCTTCCAAACCAAGAGCGGGTTTGTTGGCCCTTGTTCACCTGAACTTTCACACAGACTCCACGACATATTCTTTCCCGAGCTTACCATAGAGGGGCACCACAGCACAGAAAAAGTGGCAAGCTGAAGCGTGCTGCTGCGCGTTCGGTCAATGGAGTTTTCAGCCAACCTGGAGCCGCAGAGCCTTGCATCACTTAATTGTATAATTTACAACAAATGGATCGATTCAATTGCGTTACTGCGCAGATCATGCGCTTAGGAAGAGGGGAACACCACATATGGTTAAGACGAATCTCACGCGATCTCAACTTATTGAAGAATTTGTGCGCAATCAAGAGGGCGAGCTTTCTGCAGATGGTGCGCTCTTGGTGAACACGGGTTCTCTCACAGGTCGAGCAGCAAAAGACAAATACATCGTGCGCAATGCTGCTTCAGAAGAGATCGTTGATTGGGGACCCGTTAACCAAGAAATGAGTGAAGACTCCTTTCAGCGCCTCCGCACCAAGGTTAAAGAACAGCTTGAAAAGGACTCGTGTTACGTTCAGGAGCTCTCAGTGGGTGCTGACTCCGAATTCTCGATGCCGCTCGTGGTCAAAACTTCTTTGGCCTATCAAAGCCTTTTTGCCTGCACCATGTTTCGTCCTGCCATCTCTTCCTCTGGAAGACTACAGCCTTTCACGGTGATGTGCGCTCCCCTGGCGGAGGCCAATCCGGAAACCGACGGAACCCGCTCTCGGACTTTCGTTGCCATCAACTTTCAGAGCCGAGAAGTTGTGATTGGGGGAACTCAGTACTCTGGAGAAATCAAGAAGTCGGTTTTTACGGTGATGAACACCTTGTTGCCCCAGCTAGGTGTGATGACCATGCACGCAGCAGCTAACGTGGGTGCCAATGGAGACTCCGCGGTGTTTTTTGGCCTTTCAGGAACTGGAAAAACCACGCTTTCCTCCGACCCCGAGCGCCGTCTTGTGGGAGACGACGAGCATGGTTGGTCAGATGCGGGACTCTTCAACTTCGAGGGAGGGTGCTACGCCAAGGCCATTCGCCTGTCTCCAACTGCCGAACCGCAGATTTGGAACGCATGCCATTCCTACGGAACCATCATTGAGAACGCGGTCTATGACAAGAGGCAGCGTACCGTTGACTTTGACTCGGACGCGATCACCGAAAACACACGGGCCGCATATTCACTTGATCGCATTCCCCACTTTGTGGAAACAGGTCGGGCCGAGGCTCCACAGGCCGTCATTATGTTGGCTTGTGATGCTTTTGGTGTTCTTCCTCCCGTTGCCCGATTGAGCCCTGAGCAAGCGATGTACTACTTCCTCAGTGGTTACACAGCCAAAGTTGCCGGAACAGAGGCAGGCATCACTGAACCCACAACGACGTTTTCCGCTTGTTTTGGCCAACCTTTCATGACCATGAAGCCAACGGTTTACGCTGAGCTTTTGGCGCAACGTATGAAGCGTTCTGGTTCAGCCTGCTATCTGGTGAACACCGGCTGGTGGAAAGGCCCCTATGGTCGTGGGGAGCGCATGCCCATTGAGATCTCCCGCGCCATCGTGAGTGCCGCTGTGAGTGGTTCCCTGGCAGACGTGAAAACGAGCACAGATCCTCTCTTTGGTTTTGAGGTTCCGCAGGTCATTCCGGGCCTCAGTTCTGTGGTTCCAGAGTCGGGAATGGATCAGCGTTCCGGCTGGTCAGAACCCTCAGCTTATGACGAACAGGCGCAAAAGCTCGCTGGCCTCTTTGTTGAAAACTTCACGAAATACGACGGCGTGGCAGCGGCAAATGCCCGTAGCTTCGGCCCCCGAATGTGATATCAGATGGGTGGCAACACGTCGTTGCGGGAGTTTGGGGGGGCTTGCCCTGGCTCCCTCGCCGGAGAGTCGTTTTTGGGTTGACTGACCCACTTCCAGTAGTCTGCCGGGTTGAGATCGCCCACCGATGCTTCTGTGTGCTCCAGAGATTGTGCGACTGTTGCAAATCGAGCGAGCTCGGCGGCCTGAGATCGTTCGTCTCCAGATTTTTTCAGGCTCGAAAAAGCCTGAATGGCATGGCTTTGGTTTGAGGTGTCGAGCAAAAAAGCACACTCGAAGAGCTTCGCCGACAATCGAAACACGTTGATGGAGCGCACGAGCTCTGCCGCTTGGGCACAGATATCTTCGGCTTCTTTCAAAGCCGCCAAGTCAATCCCCTCCATGCCCAGTGTGAGGAGCCATTCGGGCTGGGGAGATTCCCTCTGAAAAGTTGCAGAAATGAGCTGGTTCAGCGCAATTTTCTCCGAGAGCGACAAAACGTCAGGAAGGTTTTCAGAAAGAATGTGGGCCGAGTGGTAGGCCAAAAAAGCTGCCAGAAAGTTGCCGCGGTGGTGGGCAATCAGACCTGCTCGCATCAATTTGGTTGCGTGGGCGTCTGATTTCGATGAGGTGAGGAGTTTGCCAAATGTGTTCAGCTGGTCGACCGATCGGGCTTCCTCTTTTATTTGAGACGCTTCAAGCATGCCAAGACCATAGGCCCTTTCAAACTGACCGATGGCGAAGTACTTCATGCTGAACCCCAGATTGAGAACCAGCATCAGGGCCATGTAAAACCGGGGGTGTTCCCAAATCTGTCGCCGAGGTAGCCTTGAATAGGGGTCGAGAAAGCGCTTGCATTTGTCGAGGCGCTGACGCCAACGGTGGGTGGCAATCAGAGAACCGGCGCACAATGCTCCTGCAATGGCTCCTCCGAGGTGGGCGGCCCAGTCAATATTGGGAATCACAAAGGTGATGAGCCCGTTGATGACAATCAGCATTCCTAAGGGGCTTTTTGGAGACTCTAGCCCCATGCTTTTTGCCACTTTTTCTTCGTAACGCTGCAGCACATACAAGGCGAGTAAGATGGCATAAAGGCTTCCTGAGGCACCCACACTGAGGTGAGGGCTGAGAGCAAAAGAGCACAGGCTGGCCGTGAGACCTCCAAAAAAATAGATGATCAGAAAATTTTTAGAACCAATGACCATCTCAAGAACTCGGCCGACCTGAAACAGGGCATACATATTGAAGCCGAGGTGCATCAAACCGGCGTGGAGAAACATTGGAGTGAGCAATCGATACCACTGTCCAGCGGCAATGAGCCCATTTTCTTTAGCACCAAAGGCAATGAGGTTCTCGTAGGTTGGGCCGCCTCGCATTTCCATGAAGATGTAGATGGCGATGTTCAGAACGACTATGATCGTTGTGGCCTGGCCATTGCGGTTGATGCGCGGAGCTGAAGTGTTCACGTCTTCCAATACGTTCCTCACAATCCGGGGAAGAGAAGCTGGGAGTCATCTCTTTGCCCTCATTCTGACAGTTTGTGCGCACAAAACCAAGGCCACCAAGCGTTGGCTTGCTTTGATGAGCCCTTGGGAGCCGAGCCCAGCAGGTTGCGAAAGTAAAGGGCGAGCGAGGGGTTTCCACGCGACCAGGCCAGGCTCACACTGTTCACGTTGTGAGATGTTTCTGTGATTGTTTGCTGCAAAAACTCAACGAGTTCTTGCGCAGACCCCGCCTCCGGAAGCGCTTGAAGAAAGTCTTTGGCCAAGAGGAGGCATTTTGATTCAGGGCACAGAGTGGCAAAGTGAGCATTGGAAAGTTGCCTGGGGCCAATGACCCAACCCAGGGCTGCGTTCACGAAGGCTTTGCGCAGTTCGAGTTGGCGAATGTGGTTTACCTCTTTCAGTCGAAACAGATCTTCTCCCGAAAAAGGGAGACTTGGAAAATGAGGTCCGTAGTAGATCTGTCGGCCCGAGGTGTGGGTGACCACGAGAGTTTCCCCAGAGTGTGAAGATTCGAAGCCTGCGAGAAGAAGCCCGCGGGTGAAGTTGAGCTGAGGCCCCGATGCCCCCAGACTTTTTGAAAGGCTGGCCAAGCCCTCGGAGATTTCGGGGCTGAGGCAGCCATTCGAGACCACCCACACATCTATTTCTGCAGGATGATTTGTGTTGCGGAGCAGTTTGAGAAGACGGTCACAAACACCATTGGTTTGGGGAGGGGGTGTGCTCACAACAATCAAGCTGCGCTCCCCTTTTCTTCTGAGCACTTGTTTCTGGAGTTTCTCTTCCAGCTGGCTTTCCGAGAAAGCTCCAACATCAGTGGAGAAGAGCTCATCTCCTTCACGGTTGTTGAGTTTGGCATTGCGAAACAGGCGTTTGCGGTTGAAAAACAGTAGCTGGGGCGTGTCGCCGAGGCGGCGAGCCTGCGACACGGCATCGGCGCAACAGGCCATTCCCACCGCTCCTGCGCCACAGATCACCACATTTGCAAAAGGAGTTGTCATCTCAGCGGCTTCACATCCTTCATTAAGTAATTGCCCTTGTTGTCGATACCAAACTACCCGAGTGGGGGCCATAAGTGGAGGAAAGTGTTATGGCAGCAGGCCGTTCGCTACTCAAAGTTCTCGTCATCGGCGAAAACGAAGAAATTAAAGGCTGGCTCAAGCAGCTGGTTGCTGAGAGGGGTCTGAAGTGGCGTTTGCGGTTTACCTGTAACCTTCGGATATCATGCCCAGAGAATCAGATCCAGAACCAAGATTTGGTGATTGTCATTTGGAGAAAGCCCACACCCGTTCACATTGAAGATGTGATGAATCGCGAGACCATTTCCACCCGTGGGGTGGAGGGTGTCATCCGGGAGCTCGAACAGATCGATGGCGGAGATCGCCTGCGGGAAACGGTGATCATTGGCCGTGGTATGACTCGAGAAGACACAATTTACCTGGCTGAGTACCAGGTTGGGGCTGTGGTTTCTCTCTCTGAAAAGCGCATTGCTTGGGATCGTCAGGGCGACAGTGTTGTGAAGGCTTTCAAGGCGCTTC
>JANQPW010000728.1 GCA_028285285.1 Silvanigrellales bacterium | reverse complement strand
TCTCTCTCGGCCGTTGCCCCCGGTATTTCAGCAGCCCTTGTTGCGACGGCCCTGGGGCTTGCGGCGGCTATTCCAGCGGCAATTTTTTTCAATGTCTTTCAAAACAAGGCACGTAAGCATCTTGCGCAGCTCGACGCCTTTGCCTCCGATTATTTGAACATTCTCGAAAGGCACTTTGTTGTTTCACAGGGGCGAAGCGATCCCCTGCGGGGAGAATGAGGAGAGTTCATGGGATTCAGTGGAGAGAGTGGTGGTCAGGGTAAAGGCCGCTTCGTGGGCAGCGGAGTGGGTTTGTCGGAAATCAATGTGACTCCCTTTGTGGATGTTGTCTTGGTTTTGCTCATCATTTTTATGGTGACAGCTCCGTTCGCGGTTTCAGGGGTGAGTATCGATCTCCCCAGAAACGACACTGATTCCCTACCCGCCCAGCGTGAACCCATTGTGCTGAGTGTGACCAGTTCGGGAGAGTATTTTTTGGGTGAAGAAAAAGTGCTCCCAGAGGCTCTATTGAACACGTTGCAGCGGCTCAGTGACACAGATGCCGAGACAGTGAGTTCCATATACATCCGTGCCGATCGAAAAGTTCCCTATGGCAGTGTGATGCGGGCCATGGAGGCTTCAAAACAGGCAGGATTTCGAAAAATCGGCATGATGGGGAAAACGTCAAATTGAGCGAACATGATCTTTTCTCGCTTTCAAATGACCGCGGATCTCATCTCAAAACGGAACCACGTTTTGACATAGTCCAGGCTGATATCAACCTCAACGCCGAGCCTCAGGCACCGGATCGCAGTTCCTTTTCTCGAAAGTTTGTGACCTTTGAACCCATTTGTGATGTGCGTTTAGATCACACACGATTGGCCCTGCACCGACACAATGGTGCTTCGGTCGGTGGTGCTGGCTTTCTCTCTTTTGCCGTCCATGCAGGGGTTGCTGGCTTTGCCTTTTTGGGTGGTCAGCTGGGGTTTCTCTTTGAGAAAAAGGAATCCAACGAAGTGGTTGAGGTCACATTTGGTCTTGAGATCCCAACACAGTCTCGGGCACCTGCTGCCCCGAAAAAAACAGAAGTTCCACCGGCTGAAGCTCCTGAGGTGGAGCAGGCCACAAAAAGTGCTGAAACGCTGCCGCAGCTGCCCAAGAGATTCGAGGTGAAAACCACACAGCCTGAAGTTAAAGACGATAGCTTGCCTGCCCCCAAGCTTCCCGACAAAGAAGACACTCGACCAGCACCTCAAGCTGAGAAAACCCCAGAGCCCCAACCAAAGTCTACTCCTGCGCCGGAGCCTACGGCTCAGCCCGAGCCCAGCAAGGTGGTTGCTCCAGAGCGCGACAAAGATGCGCAAAAGGTTGACTTCGATGAAGTGAGAGATCGCCTCGAGAAAGAGCAACGTGAGGTGGCTGCTGAAAACAAAGAGGGGCAGAAGGAGAAGCCGAAGAAAGTGTCTTCCGACTTGAATATACCCGACAACCCCCTCGCTGATCCTGCCAATGCCCCGCTGCCTGATATGCCAGACAATCTGGGGCCAACGGGTTCGCTCTCGGGCAAGAAGCTTGCGGGTAGTGCGGCCGAAGCCTACAAAACGGCTGCTTCTGTTCACATGAAACGATTTTGGACCTTGCCCGACCTTTACAATTTCCCGCGCGACCTCAAGGCACAGGCCGTGGTTGTTGTGGATCTCTTTGGGAAGATTCGGTCGCTTGAAATTTCAGAATCCAGTGGAAACAGGGCCTTCGACTCCTTGATTCTCGAACAGATCAAGAAGGCCGAGCCCTTTCCGGACCTTCCAGCAGGTGCAGGGCGGAGCCAAAAGCTGTATATGAGTTTTCAACCGCAATCCATCGAATAAAGGGGTGGCGCTTCATGCGATGCAATTGGCTTTTGCGAATGGTTTTGGCAAGTGTTTTGGCTTTGGGTTTCGGCGCGGTGCTGGGCCCAGAAGTCGGGTTGCAAGAGTTTCAAGCACAGGGCCAAACCGCAACGGGAGCAACACAGCCCGACCCCGAAGATGGGCTGTTTCTCAATATTGGAAGCGCTGGCGTGAGACGCATCAAACTGGCTCTTCCCATACTGAGTGGTGCTGTGGGAACTGGTGAAAAGGCCTTGCGGGGAGATCTCGACGAAGAGGTCATCAGTAAATTTAGACGTTTGTTTGACTTTACCCTGGCCTTTGACATTGCCAATGAAAAGTCAATGCCGTCTTCAGCCGCCGCTTATGCCGTTCCCCTGCCCTACGATCGCTGGAAGGGTTTGGGTTTTGAGCTGGTGCTTCACGGAGTGGTTGAAAAAGGTGCGGGTGGAAGCCGGAGCATTGAGTTCCGACTCTACGACGTGAACAAACAAAAGCGCCTCCTCGGGAAGAAGTTCTCGCAGGTGACGGCTGCCAATTTAGACGAGGTGGTCAAGCGG
>JANQPW010000727.1 GCA_028285285.1 Silvanigrellales bacterium | reverse complement strand
AGGCCGACGAAAATGTGTTGCGCCAATCGCTGCATTTGGGCACCCAGGAGGCTTGATTCATGGCGGAACAGCCCGTTGCTTGCTGGACCGCCAGCCTGTTTTTGGCTGGGCCAGCTGTCTCACAGCGTCGTCTCTTGCCCCGCGCTGTGTCTGGGGTGAACTCCTTGAGCCCTCCATCTCTCCAGCTCCGTTATCTTCCCAACTTTTCGGGGGGCTTCGAGGGCCACGCCAACACCGAGAAAGTGTCTCCAGAGTGCCTTCCTCGCGCCAATTGGCTGGGTGTTGCCGACGGAGGAGTGCACCAGCCGTTGTTGGTGCAAACAAGCACCCCAAGACCGGTGGTTTGGGTGGGTGACGCCGACAGCCTTTCGTCGAAACCACCTGCGCGCAGTGAAGATGAAGCCGGCCCTGTGGATCCGCGCATGAACGTGAAGAATCTCATCTTGGACAATTGTCCTGCTGCAGCTCGCTCGTTGCTGGAATCTCAGGGTCTTCAGCCTCGCCTTCTTCCCACTGCAAAAGATCAAAGTGATGGAGCGTGCCTTCTGGATGCATTGGCAGACCATCTGCAAAACCAATGCAGGAGGGAAGGTGCTGAGTCTGTTTCCAACCATGCCATCGAGGTTGTGGGTGCTTGGGGAGGTCGGCCTGACCATGTCCGCTCCAACCAATTGGAGCTGCTTCGGTTTTTGCGCCAGAGTGCGGTGTCGTCCACAGCCCTGGTCGCGCAACCCTGGGGAGTGTTGCTGCGGGGGCGGCTCTCCATCGCAGGAGTGCCGAAAGGAACGAGTGTGAGTGTTTTTGGGTGGAATGTTGATGAGTCTTCGCAGAGTGTCACCCTTAAGGGTTGTCTTCATTCCGGTGAAATTGTGCTCCAGCGACCGTCGCATGGCTTGAGCAACCAAGCTTTGGGCGGGTGCATTGATGTTGACACCGGGAGCGGGATTGTTGAACTGATCATTTCGAAAGAAAGTGAAGAAAAGAGTCCTGATCTGAACGGATAGTTCTCTTCGCGTTTCCAATTCAGGAACACTTTGTTGTCGCCTGCGGCTGGCTTTGCTAGTTTCCGGAGCTTTACGACCGAACGCTCGTTCGATGCCTTGGAGCTGAGTGGCAACAAAGGGAGAAGAGAATGATGGAATGGATTCGAGGGGGAACGCTGCTTTCCCTCTGCGTGGGTACTGTTGGTTCTTTGGCAGCCTGCTCATGGGGGCCTCAAGAAGGCACCTCTCAGCAGCCCAACCTGGCGGAGCTGGCACCCGAAGATCAGGCCGTGTTGGAGCTCTGTGCAAAAGAGAAGAAGGCCTTTCGTGGTTTGCGGGAAAGTGTGGAGTCTGTTGGCGGGCGCTATATGGATCGCACCATGAGGTCCGGTTCAGAACGCTGCGAGATCTATCACCTTCCTGATGCAAAAACTGCGCGAGATCTCGATGCTGCCTGGGAAGGAAAGACCCGCTTGTTGCACTCGGAGTCACCAGAAGAGGGTGAAGGTGCCAAACCCCCAACAGGTGAGCATGTTGTCTACGATGACTTCGACACACCTGACAATGGAAACGACACCCTGAAAGACGACGGTCTTCGCGCACAGATCGAGGGCTTGGCTGCTCAACACCCCGAGCTGTTCACGCTTCACACCATTGGCGAAAGCCACTACGGCCGACCCATTTACGTTCTCGAAGCTGGATTGCCGGAAGGCGAAGGAGCGGATCACAAATCGGACGTGCTTTTCGTGGGCGGGCACCACGCGAGGGAATGGGTCGCCGCTGAACTTCCCATGCGCTATGCCCATTGGCTAGCCGAGAACAAGGATACCCCCGAGCTTCGGGCCCAGCTGGAAAACACCCGTATTTGGGTTTTGCCCATGCTCAACCCCGATGGGTATCAGTACACTTTTGATGGTGATCGCTTCTGGCGAAAAAATCTCCGCGACAACAACAACAACGGGGTGATTGACGACGAAGACGGTGTGGATTTGAACCGCAACTGGCCCTACAAGTGGGGCTTTGACGACAATGGATCTTCCGATTCAATCACATCCGATGTGTACCGCGGCCCTTTCGCTGGAAGCGAACCCGAAACCCAAGCGTTGATGGCCTTGATGCGGCGCGTTCGCTTCAACTACTCCATTTCGTACCACAGCTATGGAAACCTGATTCTGTACCCTTCTGGTTATCGCGGGTTTGATCCCACCGCTGATCAGCCCGTGTTCGAATACCTGGCAGGCACCCCTGAAAACTCAGCGATTTGGGACTCAGGAAAAAACACACCTTACATCCCCAGTTTGGGGGCCGACCTCTATGTGACCAATGGGGAATTCACCGACTGGGCCTACCATCGTGCCCAATCACTGTCCTTCACCGTGGAGCTCACCGATGGGGAAGGCGGCTTTGTGTTTCCAGATGAGGAAGAAAAGCTGGAACAGCTCTTTCAGGACAACCTCCCCTTCATGAATGATCTGGTGCTCTCAAGTGTTGAGCTGGAAAAGCCCGTTTCACACATCCGCAAGCTGCCCTTGGCCCCCGTGGTTCACAAGAGTGTGACGCGGTCTTTTGGCTCACGCCAAACTTTGGAACTGTCGACTTTCACCGGTCGGGCCGGATCCCTCGTGGCGGAGCGTCTTGATGTGGCTGGCGAAGCGTCTGAAAAACGACGCCTGTTCCGCACGGAGCTCGGCCTTGTCTACGAGACCCAACAGGCCATTCTCCACGGCGTGGCCCCGGGTGAAACATGGGGATACCACTTTGAGTTTGAGTCGGATCCTGAGTCGGATGTGGCTCGCTACCCGCAAGATGGAAAGCTGGTCATGCGCGCAGCTGCTACGGCAGCTCGCGAGTTGTTGCTGGTCACTCCTGTGGGTGACACACCGCGATCCCGTGCTGACCTGGAAGTGATTGAGTCATCATTG
The DNA here is from genome assembly GCA_028285285.1 of Silvanigrellales bacterium. Classification (GTDB taxonomy): domain Bacteria; phylum Bdellovibrionota_B; class Oligoflexia; order Silvanigrellales; family Silvanigrellaceae; genus JANQPW01. The sequence continues at coordinate 602 of JANQPW010000727.1, read as the reverse complement.
CTGGAGCTCGGGCTCAATGAAAAGGCCGATCGGCTCACGGCGACACCCGGTGAAGTGCTTCGTTACCTCGATGTTCTTTCACACTTTCAGGGCGTGATATGGGTTGGCAACAGCGACAATGCCGAAAACCTGAACGCCGAGCAGCTCCAGGAATTGGCGCGCTACCTGCGCGACGGGGGGAAGCTGTGGCTCACCGGCTCGGAGAGTTTGAGTGCCTCACTTGATGCCAACTCTTCTTCGGTGACAAACTTTCTGCTGGAGGCTTTTGGAATTGCAAATGTTCAAGGGCCTGTTGCGTTGTTGAGCCGAGCAGATGGAGTGCGCTTCATCAATTCTGCCGGTGAAACAGCGACTCCGAAAGAAGGGGCGAAGGGTTCAAGTCTTGGTTGGCAGTTGAGTCTCGAAAGCGATCGGGGGATCACGCCGCTCCTTGAGGTGGAATCCCGACCCGCCGCGGAACTCTCCACAAGGGAAAGACAGCTGAGCACCCTTCACTTTGACGGCGTCTTTGACTCCAGCGAGGGAGCTGCGTGGTCGGGAACTCTCTCATTGCATCACAGCCGGTTTTGGCAGTGGTCTTCGGCCTTTTTTGGCTACGCTCT
>JANQPW010000721.1 GCA_028285285.1 Silvanigrellales bacterium | reverse complement strand
CAGAAGATTCTAGAGCTTGGTCGACCCGTGCGACCACGCGTTGTTGCCATGACCGCAAATGTCTTCGAAGAAGATAAGGCGCGTTGTTGGGAGGCGGGAATGGTTGACTTTGTGACAAAGCCCGTAGAGAAAGCGGCGCTCCGGCGCGTGATTCGAGCGGTTCGGGAAAGTGAAGAATCGGCTCACTTCTCTGGACGGCCCTCACAAGACGGAACCCACAAGAATTCTTCGCGGAAACGATTTCGAAAGAAACTGAGCTCATAGTCTTTGAGTCTTTCTCGGCCCTCTTTTCCGCCATAACCCGAGCCAAACCAGCGTTCCACAGCCCAGGGGAAGTACTCTGCGCCGAGGTTTTGCATGTAGCGATCGTTGTTCTCGCGGTGGAGCGCTTCAAACTCTTCCCGAAGGCCCAGTGCGAGATCGAGCGAATGCCCAAACTCATGCACAGGCGTTTCCCACGTGCGGTAAAAGGGTTCGGCGTTGGGGCGAATCGTGTCTACTGCTCTGCGGCAAACCAGATCTTCATTGATAACGGTGTAGCGTGCGTTTCCTGTGTTTCTTTGTCCGGGTCTCCTTACGAATCCTATGTCCGGGTCTTGATCAGTGATCACATAGAACTCGTGATTCTCGAACTTGAGACGATCGCTCTCCTCAATAAGTGAGTTGATGGCATTTTGTGCCAAGGCGTAGGTTTTCACCATCATCCAGTCGCTCACGTGCTCAGAGCCCATGATGTGAACGCCGTAGTCGGGAACCTTGAGATACTTTGTTTGGTTAAACCGACCCACGAAGTGATTCTGTTTGCCCTCTGGAACCGAGGTGATTTCCTCTACCGATACTGGAAATTGATTGAAGTCGCTGGGGCAGGTCGTGCATTTTTCGTTTTTGGTGTTGCCGAGCACCTCCTCTTGGTAAAAGCTCTCTAGGTCAGAGCAGGAAGAAGAGACAAAAAAAAGAGTCAAAAGCAGTGCAGGTCGTGCTCTCAAGGTTTTTCTCCCATTGTTACGAAGCCATCAGTAGCGCATTCGATTGACCACCACTATATCTGAAAGCCTGATGTCCATCTCACTCAAATCGTCAAGTTTTGGTCTTTTCTTTGATAGAATGAAGTAAGTTGGCTTCGCAGGGTCGTCTCTTTCTGGAAGGGCTATTGGCATGAAGAACACCGTTTTTCCTCTCCTTTTTGTGAGTTCGATTGCTACGGTCTCATGCATTATCTCTCGTCGACCTCATGAGCCTTTATCGGAGTCTTTTGACCTTTCCAAGGAGTCTCGAATTTCGTGTGAAGAGAAAGCTTGGCAGATTCTTTCGTCGTATGAAGAGATGAAGGCAAATCCGGTATGCGTTTCTTTTTTACTTCGAATGCGCAGTTTTGAGAGCTTTCGGGCAGAGGGTAGACCGGCTCAATTTGTTGTGAACGAGTGGAGGGGAATTCTTTCTCGACAAGCACAGCACCTCGGGAAGCGAATTGCTAAATTTCAAGATCCCAATGATCCGAAACGTTTTCTGCAGAGTCCAAGCTTTCAGTTTCATCTGGCCCAGTCTCCAGAGCACCGCATTGACTACAGCTCTATGCAGGAGCTTGAAAAACCCCGCTTTCAGAAAATACTGGGGTCTTTACCTCTTCTTCGAAAACTCGTGAAGACCGATGCGACACTAACCTCTGAGAGTTCAAGCGCGGAACGGTTTCGTATCAAGCTCAACGGTGCTCTTTCCCTGGCAGGCAACGCAAATCTGGAATGCATGTTGGATGCCCAAAAGCGCCTTGAGCAAGCTTCGGGGCCGGAGTCACCAGACCTCACCTATCTCACTTTCTGGGAACTGAGTGGAGTTTATTCCCACGCAAACTCAGTTTGCCTGAGTTTGGATCGGATCTTCGAGAGTGAGTTCAATGTGGAGCTCGCCACAGCTTTTGCCCGATCGAATCTCTATTTTGTACCCATTGAAAAGAGACTCTGGGATTTTAGTGATTGGATGACCTTTTCTGCGGTTTTGTTGCACCCACTGACCATTCCGCGTGGCCCTGGAATTGTTGACGATGGGGTCATGACTGCCGCGGAGTCTATGAACCATGATCTGTCGCATGCTTCAAAAATAGACCGAGTTCGCGGCATGCAGAAGGAGCTTTTGCTGTTACCTATGCTTCACAAGAAAGAAGAAAGGAAGGATTGGCTGGCGCAAACATGGAATGCTCTTTCTAAGGAATATCAAAAATGGCAGAAGTTCACTGATGCAGTTCACTCCGCAGATGTCAGGGACCACTTTCGCTCAGGGGCCTGGGCTGATCCTTTTCTTGATGACGAAACTCGCATTGCCTGGCAAGAGCTGTTTGATCTTCTCAGCGAAGAACAGCTCAGATCTGCGGCCAAGCAGTATCTTCTTAACCTCACTCATGAAGATCACCATCTTCACCCAGGTGTTCACTTTCTGAAAAGGTTTCAACCCCGGTATTCTGTTTTCGGCGAAGGGGGTGAAACCTCTTTCAAGAGCTGCAAAACGCCAGGTTGGGTCGCCGATAATCGACGCAATTCACGAAAGTTTCGCAAACGTCAGTTTGGCTATGAGGCGGACCTAGCTGGGGCAATTTACACCTGTGCACTGGCACTATGGGTCAACCAGCTCGTTGAGAAAGTGAACAAAATGTAATGAGATCTTCTCTCCTGTGTTCCGGAGTTCCTGGATCGCTTTATCAGTTTCCCATGAGTAAGTCATGTACTTCTCCATTCGTGCCATGTAGCTTCTGCCGCGTTGTCTCAGGATGACAAGGAGAATAGAAAGAAACTATGAAAGGAATGAAAATGTTGAAAAAGACACTTGTCGCAATTTCTGCCGTGGCTGTCAGTGGATCCATTGCGATGGCGCAGGGCTATGACGATTTGATCGGTTGTGGAAACAAGCCCAAGGAGTCGAACAACGAGGAAGAAAGCTGTTTCCGTTTTCGTTGGACTCCTCGGCCTTTGCAGACCTTCTATGCCTCAGCGTGTTTTCTCTCTGACACAGTGACCGTTGATGAAGAGACGCAGAACATTTCAGGCACTATTGCCGGTTCGGCACGGGTTTTCGGTGGCTATGACATTCGGTACATTCCGCCAGTGATCTACACAGAGGTTGAGGGCTTTGTGACACTCAATAGGTGTGGTGGTTATGTGGAGGAGGAACAGTGAATCTGCCTATGTCAAAAATCCTCTTGAGTTCATTTCTGTGCGTCTTTTCATGGGCAGATGTTTCTTTTTCACAACAACGTGGACCTTACTGTGAAACAGCTGGTCTTGATGAGCAGGTTTTGAACCGAACTTTTCTCAACTACAACTCTGTTTGGGATCTTGACGGCAACTACTTAGGTGGTTTTGCCCAGACTCCATGGCGCAGCGGCTGGGTTCTCAATAGTGATAGCGGGCGTGTTGGATTTATTGAGGGAACGAGCGTTTACTCGAGCATACGCATACACTCTGTTAACACTGAGGGAGAGCGTGAATACGTGGGGAGGCTGGTGAAACGAGGTTTGATTGGTGTCGTTGAGAATGCCGAACGTGAAACCATTGGCTATGTTTTGAATGGGTCAGGTTGTAGGAGCCTTGTGGGGCAAGATCTCGCCGATCAGAATGTAGCGGCTGCCGGAGCACTCTTTGCTTTTTTTCTCGATTGATCTGGCCTCTCCCATGAGCTCGAGTGATCCGTGAAATTCGGATCACTTTGGGCCTCTGCTCTTTGGGAGTCGGAAGCTATTTTCAGTATAAAAGTCAATATCTTATATTCAGTTGATGTTCGCTCATTCCCAACAGGGCTGGCGTGCCCGGTTTTCTTGTTGACAGAGGAGCTATGTTCTTGAAGATATTGTTTCTTCTAGAGTTGACCTCAAAAGTGACGAGCATGGTAGAAAAACAGACAAAAGAAGCTGAAGGAAAAGAGGTTCCACTGCACGCCTCACCTGCCAGTCTTCTTCGCACTGTGCTTTCTGACATTCAGCGCCGAAACCCCCAGTTTTCTCTTCGAGCTTTGGCTCGGCGCGTAGACTTTTCGCCAGGGAGGCTGTCTGAGCTCATGAAGCAGGATGGTCATCTTGGTCCGGATCCCGCGCGAAGGCTCCTCGAGCGACTGGGTTGGGAAGAGAGGAAGATTTCCGCTCAATTGGAACATTGGGAAGTCAGGAAGAGGCATCTTTCGCGACTGCCTCGAACATCAAGCTCTTACGAAACTGTTGAAGAAAGCCGACTGATGCTTTTGCGTG
>JANQPW010000717.1 GCA_028285285.1 Silvanigrellales bacterium | reverse complement strand
AGAGCGTCGAACTCGAGGACTGTTACTTTCATCAGATAGAAAAGTTTTTCCGCAAACGTGTGAGCTGATGTGGCACGCAGCGGCCTTCTCAGCGGAGTGAGGCTTGCTTTTTGCTCCGCGCCACTTCCAAAGACGGTAGAAAACGCATTGGATCTTGAGGAACCCCACCCGCCACTCGGGTCTCAAAGTGGAGGTGATAACCCGTCGCACGCCCTGTGCGGCCAACGTATCCGATGACATCTCCCCGATTCACAAATTGACCGGGCTTCACTTTCATTCTCAGCATATGCGCATAGAGAGTTTGGTGATCGTGGTCATGACCCAGCACCACCACCTTGCCATAAGCTCTGCGCCGGGCGGAGATGAGCACCTGACCGGAGAGGCTCGCCACAATGGGTGTTCCACGCACAGCACCAATGTCAATTCCGGCGTGCAGGCGCCCCCTCCTCATGCCAAATGGGCTCGTGATGCGGCCATTGCCCACAGGCCAGAGCAGTCGGGCAGCGTCAAAAACTTTCTCTTTAACAACGTCTTCAGAAGAAAGAGGCAGAGTCTCCCCATCTAAGGGAAACTCCTGGTAGTTCAAACGTTCTTCTTTTGAGTTTTTCTGAAAGCCAAAAAATGTTTTCTCGGCCTTTTCCTGGCGGGCCAATAAAATCGGTGACATGGAAACCACTTCACGCTCTGCTGCTGGAGAATCTTTCAAGACCAACTCAGAATGTGACACTCGACCCAAAAGGCAAGCCGACGTTGACACAGCAGAGAGGCAGAGAAACAGCACCAAAGCCCCTGAACGCGCCCGTTGAACAACCTTTTGCATCACTCTTTGCCCCTTTTTTGTCTCAAGCGTGCTTTCTCGGCTCAAAAGACCCAAGAAAGAAGTCGTGCCAGTTGCGTGGCGATCCGTCTGGAGGCTAACCCATTAAAATCACCAAACAAAAAAATATGTTTCAAAAACAAAATTCCGTTGAAGCTCAGACGCTAGCGCAGCAAATCTGTTCTTTCAAGAAGAGTTTCTCTCACTTGGACTCATTTTCGAAACATGTCCATAAGCATATCAAAGCCGAGGAGCGAAATCGAGGAAGAGAACGACCTAGCGTGGCGCAAAGACAAACGGATAGTTCACGTTCACGATGCCACCACCTCGAGGCAGGGGAAATTTCCAGCGTCTGATCACGGAGGTGATGCAAGACTCGGTGGCTCTGTTGTTCAAGTCTGACGAAACAATCGACGCACTCCTCACGCGCCCATTCCCTTTGATCACAAAGGAGGTTTTCACTCGGCCCGCCAGCTTGCGGTTCCCCTGCAGGTTGCGCTCATAACAGGCCTTGATTTGCGCCAAGTTTTGCTTGATCACAGCTTCGATCTCTTCCTTGGTCAAAGCACCCTCAATGGCAGGGTCACCTTGAGGAATGACAACGGCCTGCGCTTTGATACGCCGCCCCGCTGCCCCTCCGCGCCCGTTGGGATCTCCCAAGCCTCCGGCACCAGCTCCGCCACCTTCACCGCCGAGGCCCTTGAGCGCATTGCCCACACCTCCGGTTTTCAAGGAACTCCCCTTACCAAGGCCGCCAAACCCTCCGCCACGCTTTGCGGAGCCACTGCCGCCACCAGCACCACCAGCTTGACTCTTCAGCCCTGAAGCCACAGCGCCAATGCCGTCCATGTCACTCACTTTTCCAATACCGGCTCCAAGCTTAGAGAGGTTGATGCCGCTCATCACATTCTTTTTGCCGCCTTCAGCACCCATTTGGTTGGTCGAGCTCTTGCCCTTCCTCTTTGAGGCAAAAGCTCCTTTGGTTCCAGCCTGACGGCTGCCGCTGTTGCCTTTTCTCTTCGATGCCGTTTTAGGCCCAATGCTCTTGTCTTTTGAGTTTTTCACACGACCACGTGCTGAAGTGTTCTTCTTGGGCGCTTTCACAGCTGGCACTTTGGGTTGAGGCTTGAGAGCTGTCACCTTTTTAGGCTTTGGCTGAGTCGTTTTTTTCTCAGCAACCACAGGCTTTGGCTTCGGCGTTGGCTGAGGTTTCGGAGGAACAACCTTAGGTTTCTCCACTTTCACCACAGGCTTTGGTGCTGGGAGTTTTGGTTTCTCAGGTTTTGGAGTTGGGGTGCGGATTGTCAAAACCTGCGCCCAAATCTCTTCGTCGTAGAGATCTTTTTGCGGATCATAAGGCACCGCCAAAAGACCGCCCACCAACAGCGCATAAATCAAAAAAGCGTAGGCAAAAATAATCGGTTTGCCATCGGCATCTTGAAAGCGCCGGAGTACCGGATTCGGCAGCGAAACATTTTTAAGATAGTAGTGGAGAGGTCCGTGTTTGATCAGCGCCATTTCTTTGCTGGAGAGCTCAAACTTTGCTGGACCCTCAATCTTCTCCACTCGGTTGGGGCGACGCACCTTCGCTTTCATCTCTTTGTTGAGATAAACCTTAGCCTTTGCCCCTTCAACCTTGCTCAGGCGGTAGTTTTTGGTGTTGGCTTTTGGTCCCACACCAATCATGTGGTCGTTCTCTTCGTTACCCAAAATCACCTGTGTGGGCCGAGGCTCCTCTCCCGACTTCAACCTCCCCCCATAGTGACGCACGTCAACAATGGAGTTCTCCCAAAAGGCAACAACTTCTAAAGTGGAACCCCCGGGACGCTCTTTGCCAGGGGCAAAAAGATTTTCTTTACTGGAAGATCGCGAGCGGGAAGATGAACTCGATGAGGAGCTTCTTGAACCCGATGACTTTCGTGTCGTGCTTTGACGCTTCTGGGTTTTAAACTCCCGCAAGCGCGAGTCATCTTTACCCGAGCCGGCCGCCTCAACGTCACGCTTTTGGGTAATCGTTTTCTCATCCCCCCGTGCTGATCCAGCAACATCTGATCCGCCAAAGCGTTTGTCAGGCTCTTCCATACCTCCAGCAATGTCGATGGCGTCTAAATTTGGCGCCATTACCGTTGCCTCGGTTGAGGTCTCGCCCGAGCTTTCAGAAACAGTAAGTGTCACGTCACCAATGCGAATGGTGTCGCCCGCTTTGATGGTTTTTACCACCTCCACACGCGTTCCATTTAGGAACACGCCCTCATCGCTCGCCATATCAAGAAGGCGAACTTCTCCTGATTCCTCATCGCATTCAATGAGCGCGTGAATGGGCTCCACACGCTCTCCCGAAATCACAATGTGGTTCGAGGGAAGTCTGCCAATGATTGTCTGGCCTGAGGAGACGATTGCTTCACTCGGACTGCCCTGAACAACTTTATCTGCTTTTAGTACGAGAGCCATTTCCGTGTCCTCAGCTGTGACTCATCCTAATAACCACACACTACAAAATATTAACAAATTCCTTGCTACAGCACCGCTTTCCGACGCAACTTTGACTGACCATGAAGAAATTGCACAACCTCGATCAGCTCCTGCCCTTGGCCTGCAGCTTGTTCAACAGCTCCGTGGCCCTTGCATCAATTTCTGGAAAGCTACCCGGAAGTTGAAAGTATTTGTCGAGTATGCCTATGGCTTCCTTTTCCCGACCTGACACTTCAGACAGGGTCAAGGCATAGTTCCAGGCCACTCGTCTGTCTTTGCTGTTTTTTGAGTAAACCCCCTTGAGTAGGGGGAGTGCGTCTTGCGCCTTTCCTGTGGCACGTAACGTTGCTGCTAGACCCACTCGCGAATTGAGGTTGTCTGCAGCCAGAGCCATGGCTGTGCGAAAGTTTCTCTCAGCCCCTTTGTAATCTCCATAACGCAGCGCCATGTACCCTAGGGTCAACACTGAAGGAAGGTGCGGTTCAGATCCGGCTGCTGCCTTTTTCATTTCAAACACAGCCTGCTGCACCTGGCCCTGAAGAAGGTGACTCAAACCAAAGGCATGGCGAACAGCTCCCGTCACTCCCTTTCGCCCCTTGGCTAACTTTTCAGCTTTCGAAAAAAGGTACTCCGCCAATGCAAAATTATTTTTAACCAGAGCTCCAAAGCCAGCCTCAAGCAAAAACCAGGGGTTTTTCGCACCAACAGATCCCGCCTTGCGCAACACGGACTCATAAATTTGGCCCCCTTGCCCATGAAGTCTCAGCAGACCTAAATAAGTTACCAACACATTGATGTCTTTGGGTCGTTTCCGCACAAGCTCTTCCATAGACACCAAAGTGTCTGTGAGCACTTGATTGGGAACCGAGCCTTGAAAGCTTTGCTTGTTCCGAAGCGTAACGGTGAGGGGCTGAGACTCAGAGGTCAGGTCACCAGCCGTGTCAGAACCCGAGCTTCCCCCAGACTTGGAAGCTTTTTTCACTCGTCTTT
>JANQPW010000696.1 GCA_028285285.1 Silvanigrellales bacterium | reverse complement strand
AGTCTGACCTCCCTGTTCATGCCGACCACATTGTGCACGCTCTGCGTTTGTCAGGCACACCCCTCAATGGCGTTCCTTTTGTGGAACAAGGCTACGGGTTGCCAAAAGCAGCGGCTGCGCTTGAGACTTACAAGCGGTTGATCGCAGGAGAACTGCCTCTTCGGGTGAATAGCTATGTTATCGGTGCCACAGGAGCTGATGACAACACAGCCGGTGGCGTTTTTCTGAAGCAATCTGACTTGAATGGATCTCTTGGACGAGAGTTCACCGCCACAATGTCCGCCGTTCTCTCCAAAGAAATCCCTGCCGAAGATGCGTCTAACATTCTCATTCCTGTGGTGTTGGAATACAGTGAAGATTGGTTGTCGGGAGCCGAGCGCAGCTTCTTGAGCGAGGGGCTCAGCCAAGCTTACTTCAACGTTGATGCCGAATTGCTTGCCGAGAGTTTTGTGCGAGACGGCGGCACCGAACGATTCGCACATGTGGCCGTTAGGGCAGAAGATGGAACACTTCTTGGAATCATCCCCGTCACTGTTCTCAACGACACGCTCCTGCAAGGGCCCCAAACTTTGAGAGCCCAACTCGATTCTGAAGAAGCTGCACGACATCATTTCTCTGTGGCTCCTGGAACCGAGGCCATTCGTGTTCAAGCAGAACTCCTTTCCGGCGCCGAAAGAGGAATGACCGTGCATGTGTACGATCCGAGTGGCACCAAAATCCGCTCTGTCTACTACGAAACAAGCTTGGATCTGGTCCTGCCCACTCCCGAGCCGGGTTGGCACCAAATTGCACTTGTGAAATACAAAGGGGGCACTCAAGCCTCAGATCTGAGGGCAACAGTCAGCCCCGTGAGCCTGACTCTTCCCGAGGGAACCCTCAATCAAGAAACGGGTCGCTTCTCTGTTGTCAACCAAAGCACCACGCCCGTGAGCGGAGTTCTGGAATTCCGTCTTCCTTTCACGGAAAAAGTCTCTTCCATTGTGACCCTAGGCAATGAAACACGATGGGCCGACGTGGGAACCCCTCTTCTGGGAACGGAAAAAACACTGAAGATCTCAGTTGATTCTCTTGCGGAAACAGAGTGGAGCTACTTCTCCATTGCCCATGTGTGCATGCTGGACATGTTTGATGCGGCCGACACTTTGCTGGCCACCGCAGAAGCCCGAAACGGCGAGACTCTGAACCTCACCGCCTTCCAAACATCAGCAGAAGGTGCACCTTTTGAGCACGGAGTGGCCCGGGTGCAAATCAGCTGCACAGTTTTTGCGAACAACGACCTTGAGGCTGCCCCCAGCACGCTTCGATTGGGAGTGCATGCACAAGATGCTGCCCAGGCCGCCGCTGCCGCAAAAATGGAAAACTGGAGCTCATGGGCGGGCGAGATTTCTGTGGAGCTCAACCCTGGAAGAAATGCCATCATGCTGCCTCAGCTGCTCTTGGAGCAAATCACACAGGCGGGGCTGAACCGCGTGGAAGTGCAATTGCGTGGCCGTGGGCAAAACAGCCTTGATGCCGTGAGCCTGGGAGTTCTGGACCTCTACTGATGACGGTGCTCCCCGTGCTCGCTTGGCTCTCCGATGTGGTGGTGGAGCCCGAACCAATGCGAAAGCTTCATCGGGCTCGCCAGGCCGCAGCGGCAGTGCTCGCTGCGGAGCACTCCCCCACAGGCGTTTTCTCAAACAAAACCGTAGAGCCTCACCTGAAAGGATCTCCTGAGCCCGAGGGCACCCCTCCGCGATCACAGGCCGTGTCTCGCTCTCGGCGAGGACTCACACCTCTGCCCATGGACTTCTCAGCCTTCCCCGTTCCTCAAGAGATTTTTCCTCTGGTTCCGGGTCGGCCCTCTCACTTTCAAGTGGTGCTTCCCCAAGACATGCCCAAGCGCAAGAGCCCGCGAAACAGTGAGGGTGCAGCCGCACTCTTTCATGCTCTGGCACAGATCGAGTTGGCCGCCGTTGAAATCAATTGCGCCCAGCTGTTGCTGTACCCCCATGGCCCACAGGGCTGGCAACAAGACCTCGCAACCATCACCCTCGATGAATGCCGGCATTTTGAGTTGTTGGCGGGAATTCTGGAAAGTTGGCAAGTTCCCTTTGGCTCTCTCCCGATCCACCATGCCCTCTGGGACGGGTTCTTGCAGGGCACCAGCTGGCTCGAACACCTGGCTCTCACAACCCGCTACCAAGAAGCCAATGGGGTCGACGCCAGTCACCTCCTTCTCACCCAGGCCCGTAAAACCCCTACCCCAAACCGATTGGCCGAAGTGACCCCCATCATAGAGGAGCTCCACCATGATGAGATCCGCCATGTGAGCTTGGGCAGCAAGTGGTGGCACTGGGCTTTTGACAAGGGGTTGGTACCAGCAAGCCAAAGACAACGCGACGAAGAGTCTTGCAAGCTATATTTTGAGCGCATTGGCGCTTGTTTTGCCAAGCCCTGGTCAAAACGCTTTCCCTTCTACATCGAAGGTCGCTTGAAAGCAGGATTCACGGAAGCAGAAACCCAGGTGTTTCATCTGCTAAGATCACAGGATTGAAGCCCTCGTCTTTTTGGCATGTGTGGAGATCCTATGTTTCGCTTGTGTGTTCTCCTTTCAGTCGGCACCACATTTCTCCTTTGTTGCAGCCCCACCAACTCGCCCCTTTCCGACACAGGCCTCCCAGAGTCTGAGGGAAGGTACAACCTCCCCGCGCAAGAACGCTCCGATGAAAGAAAAGACAAACGCAGAGAAAGCGACACTGGAGAAGAAGACTCAGGCGATCAAAAAGTAACAAAGGCTCCCTCATCGAGTGAAGACAACTCCAAAGTGTCGGACAAAGATCCCACCTCCTTAGGTTGGAAGCAGGTGCAATCAAGCGCCTCTTCGGCGATCCGTTTCTTTGAGCAAAAACCCCCTGCAGCGCGAACACCACTGTTTCTCTCCCAGGCCCCCCTTTCAGAGGTACGGGTTGAGGTGAAGCACGGCAACCGGAGTTCCGCCCCAACATCTGTTTACACAAGATCTTGCGAACACGGTGTGAATGGTGGTTACTTTTCCGGAAATCAGGGGCTCAGCTTGGTGAAGTCATTCTCAAAAATTGTGGCCAAAGACGCCCAAGGACTGAACCGTCCTCAGGGCAAGGCCAACCCCTTTCGGGCAACTCTTTTTCTTGGCCCCGCCCGAGCCAGCATGGCTTGGGCCAGTGTTCGCAATGGCTCTCTTCAGGTGTCGGGCTCGGCCATTGACCCCTATGCTCCACAACCTTCTCCAAAAAAGCTCTCATGGTCTCCAGACGAGTTTCCCCACGCTTTGGGAGGAGGCCCTATGCTTCTTTATGAGGGGAAGTCGGCCTTGAACCTTACTCAAGAAGCCTTTGACGGGGGAATTGCGGCGAGCAGTGGCCAACCCCGCACAGCGGTTGGTTTCACCGCAGCCAAAAACCTGCTCACCCTCGTGGCCGATGGCCGAGGAGGCTATGCCGGGCTCACACTGTCGGAACTCACCAAGCAGCTGAAAGACCTCGGGGCAACACACGCCATGGCACTTGATGGGGGAGGTTCGTCAAGCTTTGTGGTGAACGGAAAAGTGTTGAATCAACCATCAGATGGAAGGGAAAGAGCCGTAACAAGTGCACTGTGCGTGACAAAAAGCAAGTAAATGTTCCGCGCTCCGGGTGGGAATTTTTTGCGCTCGTCACAATTGCGTTTCGATTCATCCCACGGTATTTTAAGGTACAACACTTACAATTTGATCTGGTTTATTGAGTCAATGGGGAGGGGACTGTATGACTGAGGATCAAGGGATGCAGCCCTCTGAATGCCAAGAAGCCGCTCTCATTGTTGCTCTCAATCGCCTAGATCATCTTGACCTTGATGGCGATCACACGCCCCTCAATTTAGAATCCCCACAGTTTAAGGCCAACCTCAATGCAAGCATTTCTTCAGCTCGAGAGCTCCTCGAGGTCGGCCAGAGTCTTCTTGTGAATGAAGAGTACCACAAACTTGAGTTTGCAATGTACCGCCTTTGGGGATTGTGTTCAGAGCAACACTTTCAGAGGCTCTCCTTCATTTTTGAGAAGTGTTACTATAATCTCAATCGATTTCAAACGGTTCTTCTCAGCAAAATGCTCACTTTGGCGAAACGCGAACTCGACGAGTTGCAAATTGCCGTTAATGAGCTTGACGGAGCGGAAAGCTCGGCTCAGTTTCACGTGGCCTGAGCACTGGTTTTTCTGGAGCAGCCAGCGCTCTCAGAGCTGTTTCGCAACAGCCCCCCTGCTGCAACGACCAAGCACAGATCGTTTTCAATTCATCCAAACGAATGGGCTTAGAGACGTATTCATCAAAGCCAGCGGCAAGACACTTCTCTCTGTCACCTTTCATGGCATTCGCAGTGAGGGCCACAATAGGGGCCCGACAGGGGCCAGCTTTTCGGATCTCAGCAAGGGCTTGAAAGCCATCCATGACCGGCATGAGACAATCCATAAAAACAACATCATATTCATGTTGAAGCGCACAATCCACGGCCTCTTTGCCGTTGCACACCATGGTCACCACAGCCCCTAAGGCATCAAGCATTTGGCTCACGACAATGCGATTCACATCATTGTCTTCTGCAACAAGCACACGCAAGCCCTCAAAGCTCCGCTCAATAGGAGGTGGCCCTCCCACTGGAGCTCGCTTGGGCGATCCCAATTCCCGCTTCGATTTCGAAAGGATGCACTCCACCGAGAAGAAACAATCCAGCGGCGCCACATTGAAAAAGTCCTGGGTAAACTCTCCACCGCTGTGCGCACCTCCCACACAAAAAACCTTCATTCCCTGGGCCGAAACCACTTCTGCACAGTCTGCAAGAAGAGCGGGTTCCGTGATCAAGTTCTGAATTTGCGGAGCCCCTTTTCTCTTTTGAAGTTTCAGCCGATCGCTGTGAAACAAACGCTCTGCCTTCACACCCTTTCGTTTCAATGCCGCAACCACCCGTGCTTCGAGATCGTTTTCAGCAAAGGCCA
>JANQPW010000691.1 GCA_028285285.1 Silvanigrellales bacterium | reverse complement strand
ACTGGCGGGGGCGGCTCTTTTTGTGCTGCTACGGTGGTGAGCTCACGCCCGCAGTGACGCTCGGCTTCTTTGTCGGCATCATATCCTGGATTGACCCACTTGGCGGCTGCGTTGTTCAGAAGCCCGGCTCCCGCGGTGAGAGCAACGTCGATGGTGCTGTGTTTCACCGGAAGAAAATCGCGCACTGTTCCCAAGATTGGAGAGAGAATGGCCCCGGTGATGGCGCTGGCTGGGTTGCCCGCAGCTTTCACAAGAGCCAAACAGGCTGTCGACTGCTTGGCCTGGGCTTTCATGTTGGCGACACCAGGAGCCAAAACGCTGCCCAATCGATCGACCACGAAGCTCTTCACATCTTTCAAGCCAATCAAGTTGAGTTGCTGTTTGGTTTGCGCATTTTGGATATCCTGTGAGGCCTGAAGCTTCACATCCACCGATTGGCTCAAGGCGGATGCTTTTTCCCAGCTGTTCTTCATGTGGTACGTGAAGGTGTTGAGTGGAGCAGGATTCTCGTACAGAGAGTTCACAAGGTCGGGGTTAATGGCCATGAGCCGCCACACATCGCGCGCAGTTGCGGCCCCTGCTCCGTTAGCGTCTCCTCCCGGGTTGCTGTAGGCTGAAAATCCAGTGGCTCCAGCACACTGGTTCATCTTGGCCTCATCGAGCGCTATTTCATAAAAACAGGTGAGCCCTTCATTGGTTTCGGCCTCACTGGGGTTGAGCAGAACAGTGCGATCAAACTTGTTTTGGTAGATTTCTTCTGTGAACACATGCGAAACGATGAACGTGTGTTTGCCTTCATTCACTCCGTAAAGTGCATTTTCGTTGCTGCCTGTGTCTTGCTGACAGGAAACCGCGAACGCGGCCCCAATGGAAATAAGGAAAGGCCTGGTAATAGGACTTTTCATAGGGTTCATGACAGCTTTCCTCCTGAATTGGACACATGGCTAAAGATCGTTTCGGCATCTGCTGTTGTGGGCTTTATTTTTTTTGAGTAAATTCTATAACAGTATAATTTTATTAGAATTTATAGCGGTCATAGGGCGCTCTTCGATGTTGACCAGTTTCACCCAAGGCACTAGTGTGAGCAGCGGTGAGTTTCAAATAAAATGCAGGAGCCAATTGGGTGGGCTCAAAGGGAGTGTGTTGTGGCTGTGAGCAGAGGGCGAGCTCTCGTTTCCGTTTCCAACAAAACCGGTTTGTTGGAGCTGGGCAAAGGGTTGGCAGAGTTGGGCTATGAGATCGTTTCCACAGGCAGTACGGCCGAGGTTTTGCGTGAGGCAGGAGTTGAAGTCACGCCCGTAGATGAGATCACAGGCTTTCCAGAAATTCTCGGAGGTCGTGTGAAGACCCTGCACCCTGCCGTTTTTGGCGGCATCTTGGCACGTACGGGTCATGTCGCCGATGAAAACGATATGACAGCTCACCAGTTGAAGCCCATTGGTGTGGTGGTTTGCAATCTCTACCCTTTTGCAGAAGCTGCAGCATCTGGCGCTCGGCTTCCTGAGCTCATTGAAAAAATCGACATTGGTGGTGTGAGTCTGCTGCGAGCTGCCGCAAAGAATCAAGACCATGTTTTGGTTTTGAGCAATCCAGAGAGCTACAGCGAGGCTCTTCAAGGTTTACGTGACGGGAGCTTGAGCTCCTCAGAGCGCCTCCGTTTCGCGGTGGAGGCCTTTCGACACACCGCTTCCTACGATGCTCTCATTGCAGAGTCTTTGTCGCAACAGGCTCCCCTTCAGGGAGAGACCGCGAAGGAGGAATTTCAGAACTTTCCTTTGGTCAAGCCGAGATCGCTGAAGCGCGCGCGGTCGCTACGCTATGGTGAGAACCCGCACCAGAAGGCAGCTTTTTATCGCGACG
>JANQPW010000683.1 GCA_028285285.1 Silvanigrellales bacterium | reverse complement strand
CACGCAATGAGAACCATTGTGAAGCATAACCCAAATGTCAACTCCCAGCTCCGAGGCCGCAAATGAAGACACCCCTGAAATTTGTGATGCTCGCGCTTGTGGGTTTTGGTGTTGGCTTTGGCCTCATTTCATATGTGTTGCAGCTCACAAGCGGTGGGGCTGGTTTTATCGAAATTGACGACTCGGACAAGGTTTCCCTAGATTGGGGAGCCCTACGCGAACTGAACCTCAAAACCGGAGAATTGAGCCCCCTTCTGGAGCAAGCGGACGGCCGTGTGGTGGAAATTCCGGGTTTCATGGTGCCTCTGGAGGACAATGCAAGCCGAATTTCTGAGTTTCTTCTCGTGCCGAGCCCCCAGGCTTGTATTCATGTGCCTCCTCCACCGCCCAACCAAATGGTGCATGTGAGGATGGCTTCAGGACGGCAAACGAAAGTGGCCTTCGGACCCATTTGGCTGGTTGGAAAAATGCAGATCACCGACTATGAAGGTCCATACGGAACCTCTTCCTACTACGTCACCGGAATCTCTACTCGCCCTTACGATTGATGGGAAAGGAGTGATTCCCGACAACCAGGGTTTTCCCTGTCGTCATCAGAAAGGTTTGATTCCCATGAGAATGTCTCAACTCGTTGGTCGCACCGTGAGAGAAGCCCCCCGCGACTCTGAATTGCCCAGCCACAAGTTTCTTGTGAGAAGCGGTTTTGTTCGGCAGTACAGCTCTGGAATCTGGGGGTTTTTACCACTGGCCTGGCGCAGCATTCGCAAGATTGAAGAGATCTGTCGCCAGGAAATGAATCGCCTGGGAGCACAAGAGATCCGCATGCCCACTCTTGCCACCCGAGAGCTTTGGGAAGAAGCAGGACGCTACAGCTCAGTGGGCAAGGAAATGTTTCGGCTGAAAGACCGCCATGAAAAAGATCACGTGCTGTGCATGACTCATGAAGAACCTGTGGTGTTCCTCGCCCGAACGGAGATCACCAGCTACAAGCAGCTGCCAGCGACCCTCTACCAATTCCAAACCAAGTTTCGCGACGAAGCAAGGCCACGTGGAGGTCTTGTTCGCACCCGAGAATTCATCATGAAAGATGCTTACAGCTTCCATGAAAACGAGGAAGATCTGCTGCGATTTTATGAAGATGTGCACCAAGCCTACGAACGTTTCTACAAACGGCTTGGCTTTAAAAAGTTTGCGAGCGTCAAATCAGACAACGGCATTTTCGGCGGACGTTTCTCCCACGAGTTTATGGCTCTAGCACCCACTGGCGAAGACACCCTCATCACCTGCAGGTCATGCAGTCATAAGGCAAACGTAGAGGTGGCCACAACAAGCCACAAACCGGTTCAAACCTCGGAAAGCAAACTGGAAAAGGTTCCCACCCCAGGAGCCAACACCATTGCCCACTTGGTGGATTTCTTCAAAGAAAAAACAGGTCCGCATTTCTCGGCAGCCCACACAGCCAAGGCTGTGCTTTTTCAAGACACACAAAAGCGACCTATTGTCACCTTTGTGCGCGGAGATCTCGACGTTGTGGAGCAAAAGATTGCCAACGTCGTCGGAGACGATGTCGCTCCTGCCGATGCTGACTCCATAGCACGCGCCGGTGCCTGCGCGGGTGCCACAGGCCCCATTGGCCTCGACCTTTCTCAATGCCTCGTGCTCGTTGACCCCTCCGTGGTGCAAGAAGCCGCCGTGGTCACAGGCGCCAACTCGCCGGATCTCCACTACGCTGGATTGAGTTTCCAACGCGACTTCATCTCTTCGCTCAGTGAATCTGAACAAAAGAACGTGAAGGTTTGTGACATTGCGCAGGTTGTTGCCGGAGACGAGTGCCCGGAGTGTGGTGGGGTGCTCCAGGAAACTCGGGGAATTGAAATTGGCAA
>JANQPW010000670.1 GCA_028285285.1 Silvanigrellales bacterium | reverse complement strand
AAAGAGCCTGTTCGTCTTGCCCTAATGCACAAAACTCGCTGAGCCGCTGTAATGCTCGCTGAATCCGCAGCGATTTGGGAACCCCATCATTGTGCAGTTTGAGAGCAAATTGATCTCCCTCAGCTGAGTTTGTTTCATAAACCAAGCTGAAACCGCCCTCGCCGATCAGTCTCTTGAGCTGCACGCTCCTTGCTTGTTGTGGCTCTGTCGAAGCCGACACCCGCTGCAGAACCACAGGAAGCTCGCGCCTTTTCTGAATCCTTGCGATTCCGGTCTCAAACAACGCAATCCGAAAAGCAAAGTCGGCGGGTTCGTCAATATACTGCCGGAGCTGTTTCACCTTTGAATACTTGAAAGTGTAGGGTAACGGTTTTCCAGATATGTCTTGGTACTCGCCCACGTACCATTGAAAAGTGCGCTCAATAGAGTCATAGGCTGAACACGGGTTCGCATGAATTCTAGCAAAACTAAGAAGTCTGCCAAATCGCTTCTCGTAAATGTTCTGAAGCGCCACCAGCTCTTTGACTTCAGAAACTAACAAGGGATCGCGCACCGATTCGAAACGCCGAAAGTGGAAAACAAGTTGTTCTGGCCGAGCCTGACACAAGCTGAGGTTTGAAACAAAGCTGCTAATTGCAAGTTCTCTGATTTTTAAAAGTAAGAATTCACGCTCATCAGCGTAACTCCACTCGGTGAATTCGGAAGCCGATCCGCGTTCAAAAGACTCCGATGTGCGAGAGCCAAAGTCACGACTCTGGCATCCACAAAACCAAAAGAGCCACACAAAACACAATGAACGCCAACAGCCTCCCGGCATCAAACACCTCACTTTGAATTCCCAAACTCTGCTCATGTTCACGATATCATCCAATAATGCTCTTTTCACACAAATGGAGCCGCAACCACTCACCTTGCTTACCGAGATGTCGCTTTTGTCTTGACCTCTGAGATCTTATATTCCATAGACGTTTCAGTTGAGACCAATGCTCAAGGAGATCGTCATGTTGAAATTCCTGACTCTCACAACAAGTTTCATCACCTTGATATCCCCGCCAGCCACGGCTTGGGGAGACATAGAAGTGCGTGGTGTTCAATTTCAAGGAGCCGACTGCACAAGAAATGAAGTGGAGTGGGTCGCAGGTGGGTTTGGAGGCACGGAGAGACTCAACGTGTTCCTCCGTTCGTTTGGCAACCGACGGGCGATCGGATCCCCTTCAAGCACCGGCGATCAAGCCAGAATGCAGTGCGCTGGAGCCGTGGAATTCCGTTCCGATCGAAGGCTTCGGTTTGGGCTTGTGAGCACGTCTCACGCCGGGGTGGCAAGCGTGACACGAAGCGGTCTGGTCACCATCCGAAACACATCTGTGCCATTGGGAGGCAGGCGAGCATCGTTCGAAACTTTTCTTCCCAGACCTTTTTTTGGACAGTTTGCCGTGAATGCGGAAGCAGGAGATGCACTCAACCTCACTCGCTGCGATCGGAACCACAGAATCAATATCGTCACCCAAATAACAGTCACGGACCACAGCAGCACCTCCATAGTCAGCCCAATTCTTCCGGGTGGTGGTTCAGGTGAACGCTACTATCAGCACGAGTATCAAATTGTTGGCATGGAATGTGATGAGTAGGTTGTGGCGCACCACACACGGACTCACTAGTGAATTGACTGTCTCCCACGGTCTGCGTCGTTCCAATGCTTCCATATATCTTCATAGTTTTTGTGAGACACGGGAACGAATTTTTTGACGAAGGCCTTCTTCAAAATCTCTCTCCCCTTCGGGTCTTTGTGCATGTTCAAGAGCTGGGTTCTGATAGTCTGACGGACCTTGGGGTCCACTTTTGTGGAGGCCACAACAGGTGGAATACCAGATGGGCCGAGACTTTGGATCACCTTAACATTCATAGCCTCAGGTTTACCAAGATGTCGATCAAACTCAAGAACGAGGCTATCCACAAAGCTGAAGTCGGCTTTTCGACTTCCAACAGCCCGAATAGATGCTTCATGAGAGCCAGAGCGACTGATCTTTCCAAAGAAGTTTGTTCCAATAATCCCGTTTTTACTAAAGTAATTTCTTGGGAGATTGTAACCAGAGTTTGAGATTTCTTCGTTAAAAATGAAGTGCTTGTTCTTCAGATCTTGAATGGATCTCGCATCTGAGCTCTTGTGGACAATCAGATCCGAGAAATACACGGGCTTTCCGTTGTACCTTGACTTAACCATGACAGGTGCCGCAAGAAGGTCGATGTCCCCCTTTTCCTTCAGTAAGACGTAGGGCAGACCGCAGACAAATCCCACGTGAATTGCCCCATCAAGAATCATTTGATTGATGGTTTCATATGCTAACCCATTGATAAACTCGAATTTTTTTTCTGGAAGAGCTCTGTTGAGGTGCTCGGTCAGCTCCTGATAAATTCCAATCCCGTCTTCAGAAACAAAAGCGGCCGACATCGCCACACGAATCTCATTCGAAGCGCTGGCGATCTCTGATTCAAGAGCTGCAGCTAAGATCGCAATAGTCAAAAGCAAATGGGAGATTACTGCCAATTTCACAAATTTTACCTCCTCATAGTCGGCCAGGAAATGACGATAGACCCTTCAAACTTACCTTTTATTCTAGTCAAAAGGTGGTCGTCGTGTCACGAAAAACCGGTGCCCCGCTGTGGTTGGTTTTGACCTTGATTGCAATTCAAACAGGAATTGCATCTGTCGTGATCTTTTCTTCTTCCTACTTGGAAGATCTTAATCTTCAGGCGCAATGGCTGAATCGTAAAAGTGAGCTGATATCGACACACGCCCGATTGATCAATCTCGCTATCTATGGGCTCAGCGCCTCTGATTGGGAGATACTGCTGTCTCAAAGACGTCAATCTAAAGAAATTTCACAAGAGATGACACGACTGCTCGAAAAGACCGGAGCGCGGGACGCAGAAAGACAGCGCCTTCAACAAGAGGCCTGGGAGAAAATCGAGAGGACCTCAATCGAGATCCTTCGCACTCGGGCGAAGGATCTAAAAGAAACAGAACTGATTTCCACATTTAGTGAGGAAAGTGACAAACTGATTGAACTCATCTATCGGGAAAAACAGAATCTCAGCTCCCAGATCAGAGTATATGAAGCACGTTTTTTTCTGTTCTTTGTTGCCGCACTTTCTCTAGGAATTGTCGTCACGATGATCTTGGGACGCCTTGTTATCATCAGGCTGGTGAAACCCCTGGAGGAGCAGAGAGCTGGCTATCAGAATCTCCTTCGAGTGCTGTGTCATGATCTGTCCAGTCCTCTCTACATTATCAACCACGCAACCAATGACCTCGACAGACAGTATCCCGGCAATAAGGATATCTCCCGACTCATTCGTAGCGAAACATTCATCAGGAAACTGATAGAAAAGGTCAAAACACTAGATTACGCCAATTCAAACAAATCGAAACTGAAGCTTGACTGGCTTGATCCTGGTGGTCTACTCGAAGACATCAACCTTTTGTACCATGAACAATTTGAATCCAAGGGCGTAAAGTTATCTGTACAGAACCATCTCGGGCCTTCTGCCTTAATCTACGGTGATCGTGTCGTTTTGGTTCAGCAAATCATCGGCAATCTCTTGACCAATGCTGTCAAGTTTTCTGAACCGTCTACCTGCGTAAACTTGACCTTCGAGGAGACAGATGGGGATCTGG
Source organism: Silvanigrellales bacterium (assembly GCA_028285285.1). Lineage (GTDB taxonomy): Bacteria > Bdellovibrionota_B > Oligoflexia > Silvanigrellales > Silvanigrellaceae > JANQPW01. The sequence continues at coordinate 7,863 of JANQPW010000670.1, read as the reverse complement.
TGCTGATCAAGATACGCGATCAGGGTGTTGGAATTCCGCAGGATCTTCTCCAACGAATTTTTAGCTCCGACAGACCTACGACGCGACTCGGCACAAAAGGAGAAAAAGGGACCGGCTTTGGCATGCCCATTGTGCGCTCGTTTGTTTTGAAACTCGGAGGAAACATATCTATTCGTTCTCAGACAGAGGGCCCCGAAAGAGGGACGACCGTGGAAGTCAGGCTGCTGCTGAGACAGGAACAGGTATCGGCAGCCTAACTGCGGCGCCCACCTCGAAAACCCCAAGAACCCTCTTGCTTTGAAAGATGTCCCTCGTTCGGGTCGCTTTCGAAGTCTATCTCTCCTTATAGCATCTCGGCAGGAGGTCGACTTGCAGCCTAGGAGGATATTGAATGACCAGAGCCAGAACTATTGCCGAATTTCGCAATCGACTCGAGACTCACCAAGATAGAACGGCACTCACCGAAGCCCAGCTCTGCGTTAGCTTTCGCGACCTCCTCAAAGCCGCAGAAATACTTGGCTCAAGCATGGAAGAAAAGCTACCAAAGGCCGAGACAGCACCCGTGATCATCACGGGGGGCCGATATGCGTCACAGTTCATAGCGCTGAGCACCTGCTTACTTAAGGGTCGACCATTCCTCCTTATGGATCCGAGTTGGCCAGAACAGTACGTTGATCACATTCTTGCGTTAACAAATTCAAGGCTCGTGATCAGATGCCACCCATCAGCTCACGCGTCGCATGACCTCTCGCGTCTCAATGAACTTTTTTCGCTGCAAGAAATCAGCCCGAGAGAGCCCAAAATGCCCCCGATCTGGCGAGATTTCTTTGAGCACGGAGAGGTCGCCTATCTCGCAAGCACATCGGGAAGCACGGGGGAACCAAAGATCGCTGTTTTGAGTTACGGAGGTTTGGAGCCGCTATGGAACGCTCAGAGTGAAGCTTTCGGACTCACTCCCTCCTCGAAGGTCCTTCAGTGCTCTGCGCCCGGATTCGACGCCGTGATCTCAGAGTTTCTCACATCGGCCGTTGCAGGCAGTACGCTTCACTGTCCTGCTCAAGCAAATAGCCTCTTTATTGGAAAACTCAATCAGACCATCCAGGAACAAGGTATTTCTCACTGCACTCTCACTCCGACGGTTGCCCGAAACCTCAATGCGAAATCCCTCGAGCAACTCGAAACTCTTGTTCTAGCGGGTGAAAAAACGTCGCGTGACCTGGCGGAGAAACTCTCGACACAGAACGTCCGTGTCATCAATGCCTACGGCCCTTGCGAAGCAACCGTGTGCACCCACATGAACACAAGTTGGACAATGGGAACCTATCAACAGATTGGAACGCCACTTCCGGGTTTCCGGCACGTTATTGCCAACGGAGAGCTCGTCATTCAAGGGCCCGGAGTGGCACTTGGGTACCTCAATGAAAACGAAACTTTTCCCCCAACCCGCGAAGGCGGACGACGGTTCGCAACCGGCGACCAGGTGACTGAAGCAGAGCCTCATGGAGCGCTCATTTTTGGCGGCCGTGCGGATTCCGACGTCAAGGTCAGAGGCCAAAAGGTCAATCTGCGCGCTGTAGAAGATGTGCTTCAGTCACTAGACTCTGTCGACCACGCGGCGTGCGTTCCGATCGTGCCGGCTCAGAAGCATGGGGTTGAAGGGGCCACTTCCACTACTGCAATTGCTGTTTCGGGGTCTGCAACCGAAGAAGAAATCCGAAACGCAATCAAAAGCCGTCACCCTCAGTCACACTGGCCCCAACGCATCGCCATAGTGGAACAGTTGCCTCTCCTGCCAAGTGGAAAGCTGGACGCAAAAACTCTGACACAGGTGCTCACGAGAGAGGTCGCAAGCCAGGAGGAAGCAGGCTCCACGCCTCTGGTTCTCAACAGGATCAAGCAACCCTGGAAATCGGCGACGGGTCAGTTCCCAGAGAGCTTAGACGAGGACTTCTTTGACGCCGGGGGCGACTCTCTTTCGGCTGTGATGCTCGTCAACGAAGTGGCTGAGAGCGACTGCTTTGAAGAACTCCTGGAGCGATTCCTTACAAACCCAACTCCCCGAGAGCTCTTGACTTCTCAGGTGAGTCCTCAAAGTGTCCAACCCAACAGCCAGATCCATTTTCAAGAAGCAACTTCAGGTCATTCCTATGAAGTGACGCGTCTAAAATTAAAGAATCCGATCTCTTTCCGTGAAAATCAGAGCGCCATTGCGATAACTGGCGCAAGCGGTCGAGTTGGTGTTCACGTCATCTCTCAACTCCTCAACGAGGACGGAACGGGAGGGTGCAATCTCGTCTGCCTAGGGCGTTGGCAACCCGACAAAAAAGAGCGCTTTCTAAAGAAGTTAGAGTCCCTGGTTCAAGATCCGGAAAAACTCTCCAGCCTCAACTTTGTGACATGCGACCTTTCGATTGAAGGCGAACTTCGTCAAGCTCTGACAAACCTCCAAGAGCTTTACGATATCCACACAGTTCTTCATCTTGCTGCACACGTCAATCATGTTTACTCGCTACGTGCTCTACAAACAACGAACGTAAAATCAACTCAGGAACTCTTGAAATGGCTCGCAGAAAAATCTCCGAACACTCGGGTTGTCCATGCAGGATCTCTGAGTTCAGCGAGAGTCAGTGCGACTCACAACCGAAACGGCTACGACATTTCAAAGGGCCAGGCAGAACAAGCGGTAGCTCGTGCTTTCCTGGCTGGTTATAAAGCCGTCAACATCCGATTGCCGCTTGTTTACTCACGCTCAGATTGCCGAGATCAGCTTGAGAAAGATCACTTCCTGGCAAGGCTGAAAACCTGTATCGAACTTGGTCATGCGCCCGAATCAGAGAAGAAAATACCGGCTCTCAACGCAAAAGACGTCGCAAAAGCATTTGCGCATTTTGCCACCATGCCGGCAACCAGCTGGCCGAACACAGCCGACATCAACTTGATCTCAAGCGATGCTCCCACCTGGAACGAACTTCTTGATGCTGCATCGCAAAAAAATGCGAGAGCAATTCAGAGATGCCAGTATCCAGAGTGGCGAGCACATGTTCTCTCTCACACAGAGCAAAAAGTTCAGCTGGCTCCATTTCTCTCATTGTACGGAGATGGAAAACCTTTTGAACGAGATCTCTTTCCCAAAGTGGACGATATCGGATCCCCGTTCGCAATTCCGCGCTCTGCGGGTCAATCCCCAGGTGAAGGACGGGCCACTCGAAAGCAAGAAATCCTCGAGGTTCTCCTTTCAGCATGCAGAAAACAAGATCAGAAAAAGGAGTACATAGCTTGAGCACTAAAACCACTGGCATTGATGTCTGGAATGTTTCAGAAAAGCTTGGCCCAGAGATCCGCAAGAAAGAACTTGAGTTTCGAGAACAGTGCCTGTCTTCCAAACACATCTCTCAACCTGTTGGCAAGATCCGAACCTTCGAAGAACGGTGGCATGAGCAACCACACCGCTTCTTCGTCTTTTCCTGGAACGGAAAGAACTATGTCGGAAGCAAAACAATTTCCGACCTTGTCGTCAAAGACGGTTCGCCAGGGCTGTTCTGCTCCAAAATCGAGGAGCACATGGTGCTTGGAGAGCTCGCTTCGTTTCGCACATCGTCTAAAGGGGTCCGTGTTGATGCACGATGCGTGAGTCTTGAAGAAAGAAAGGAAGTCTTCTTGGGGCTCCTGCAAGATCGAAACTTAGAAATCGTCTTTCCGTTCAATCAGCTTCTAGGCGACAACAGTATAGAAATCGACACACCTGCGGAAGGTTGGTTCATAAATGAAGAGCGGGCCCGCATTCTCGGACTCGGAGAAAAGCACCTCCGGCAGATCAGCCTCGACCTGGTTCAGAGGCTGAAAGGGGAGCGCCCCGTCATTTTTGATCCGGCTTGCTCAACCGGTGAGTTTCTCAACACTCTTCAAACTGGTGTTACAGGTTCCCAAGTGATTGGACAAGACATCTCTCCAGAAATGGTCGAATATGCCCGAAGAGTCCTCCCCGTGGTCCACCTGGGAGACGCCATACAGTCCCCGGTAGAAGACAAGAGCTGCGATTTTGTCTTCTTTCGATTTCTCAATTCTGAAGTGGTTAGCTACGCGCGTTCATTTGAGCTTCTCGACAGCTGCCTGCGGAAATTGAGTTCATGTGGACACGCAGTTCTTTTTGGACACACACCGATCCATATCTCGAAAATCGATCTCGAAAACAGGGGGCTTGAGGTCCTTTCGTGCAACCAGAGGCTTGGCTCTGAAGCAGCAATCGTTCCCTACTACATTGCAAGATGGGGAAACGGAGCATGGGCGGTAGCCAATGAAAAAGTCTGAGCGGAACATACCGATTTCCGCATACCTTGGCTTCAACTACCTCTTCTACCTGTCTCAAGCAATGTACTTTATTGCGATCGCCCAGTTTCTTGGCTCAGGACACGCTCCCTTTCAGTCGCTGGCCATCCTTCTGGTACTCGCAATGGTCCCCTTTATTCTGGTTCACTACACGCGCTCTACCAAGCTGGCTCAACAAACAGTTGAAAACCAGCTCACGATGCTGGTTGCCCTCCGCTCCGGAGCACTCTTCCTGGGAGCATTCTCACTCACACTTGCCATCGACAAGACTTCAGTTATCTTTGCGACAGTGCTCTTCTTCGACCTAGCGTTCCATATCTACGCAGCGAGTTCCGCTCGGGTTTCCAAGGCTCTGTCATCGAAATCTGGATCAACGCGGCTTGAGTCTTTGTCGTTCTTTACCTCGCAACTGGGCATGGCATCGGGTTCTTTCCTCGCGTCACTTCTTCTCTCGATCTTCGAAACAAGCAACATCTTCCTCATTTGCGGAGTGGTTCAGCTCAGCGGTCTCATACTTGTTTTCCCCTTAAAAAAGGCAACACTACAGAAAAAAAATGAGCCCCCTGTGACAATATCCGCTCCTCAAGCGCAAAGAAAACTGGGCATCAACGCAATTGGGTTGCTCGTTGCCTTGTCTGCCCTGCTTCCTATGCAGCAGATTCTGAATCTCTCAATGGCCCCCTGGAGCAACCAGCTCCTCAATGATGGTGGAAAGAGGCTTGGATTCATCTCCGCCTCGCTCTCCATGGGTGCTCTGATTGCTGCACTCTTGAAGTCTCGTCTTTCTCAAGAAAGGGCTATGGGCCTGCTGGGACCTCTCCTCGTCATTTCAGCAATAGCAGCAATTCCACTGTTGGGTCACCTGTTCTGGATGTGTGCTGCCGCGGCTCTTCTTGGAGCTGGCATTTCGATCACCCGAATTGAAAGCAGAGCAACCCTTATCGATGTTCTTTCAGCAAGTCAGATTCCAGCGCTGATGATGCGCTCGACACTTGCATCACTGAGCGCAGCACTGCTGTTCCTCATGCCCCTTCTCATAATGTCTCTGCCCCGTCACGTTTCCTTTGTGTATTCCTACTCGTGGTTGCTTTTCTGTTCTCTCACACTTCTTGTTGGAGCACGGTGGGCTCAAAAATCACCTCGGAAAGGAAAAACATCATGAAGAGATACAAGCTCAAACAAGATGTGTGTGTGGAACCTCTCATCATGGGGTTTTACGCCTCGGCCTACCTGGTTAGCCCTGTTTCAGCCCCTAGAATGGTGAGGAAGCTCTTTCAGAGAGTTCTTCCCTCATTCTTGAAGTCACCAGAGGTACACAGACGCGCATTGACACTGAACAAACTCGCCGGAAGCGACCTTGTCGAGATCGACCCGAAGCAGATCAAGAAGGTCGAAGAGTTCATTTCCCGCTGGAAGAGCCACACCGAAGCTCTGAATTGCATCGCCACAGACCTCGACCAACTTGCTGATCTGCTTTCGAGAGCCAAAGGTGAAAGCTTAGACTCCCTCCGAGCTCAAATTCCCAAATCTCTCGCTCCATTTGGAGACGTCTTTTACACTTCGTCGGGGGCTGCAGGCTATCGACTCTATGAACAGTTCGTGTATCAAAGTGGATGGTACGACGAGTCTATGCAGCAAATCCGCATTTTTCGGAATCACGACTCTACTGCCCAAAGCTTTGCGCTTTCCACACCTCGAATCGAAGATGACGAATCTCTCATATTGAACATCCCGTTTCGAACCAAAGCATTGAACGAGCTCTACGCCAGCAGAGAGCTTGGAACCGAAGACATAGATGACCTCGCGGAATCTCTCGGGGTTCCAGCTCACAAGAGAGCAAAGTTCTCCCATTTTTTTGAGATCGAAAATACCGGTGCGCAAAGCTCCAGCAAACCCCTAAGGGAAGAAACGGAACAAATGGGAACTCAGCTGAGGTACCTGGGACATGCCTGCGTTCTCGTAAAGACCAGTAGCGAAGTGCTCCTCATTGACCCCCTCCTCCCTCAGACAGCTGGAGAAAGAGAACGAGGTGAACGGATCACTCCGGCCAACCTCCCTCGAACCATCGACGCTCTCCTCATCACACACGCTCATCTTGACCACTTGTCAATAGAGACCCTTCTCGAGCTCCGCTCCCGTGCGCGGAGAGTTGTCGTTCCAAAGGCTCCCGGGGGTCATCCAGTTGACATTTCGCTCAAGTTTCTTCTTCGAGAGCTCGGCTTCACGAATGTACTCGAGCTCGAAGCAGGTGAGGAGCTCAGCATCGGAGAATGTCACGTACAAGCATTACCATTTCAAGGCGAACATGGAGACCTCGACGTTGCAAGCCGACTGATGTTCCATGTTGAAACGGACGATATCCGCGCACTCTTTTCTGCAGATGCGCGTTTTGCAAACCCCGCTCCTCTCCAAACAATTAGAGCGGCAATGTCGTGCGAAGACGCACCAGAGAAGAAGCCCCTCCACATCTTTATTGGCATGGAATGCGAGGGGGCATCGATGCAATGGCTTTACGGAAGCCTGCTCGACAGGCCCGTTACGCGTGCACATGCAGAGTCTCGCAGACTGAACGGATCCGATTCACACCGAGTTTTGAAGCTTGTCGAGACATTGACACCTTCTCAGCTGTGGATCTACGCCCTTGGGCAAGAACCCTGGCTCAGCCATTTGATGAAAGTCGAGCTGAACGCCAATGGTCCTATTTCCCAAGAAATCGAAGCAGTGAAAGAGAACTGCAGGAGACAGGCACTTCCTTGCAATCTCCTCGTAGGGCAAAGGAGGCTCTTGTGACCAACGCGAAAGCTCGATGCATCGTCATCTGCGACCGCGCAATTGGAGTTCGATTTCTCGAAGAGCTCCAACTCAACAAAGGGTACAGCCTTATCGCGGTGCACAGCCCTGGCACACTCGTACAAGCATGGTGTCGTTCACGGAATGTTCCTCTCGCCCAAGACTTCTCAGAATTTGAGCACACTGTTCGAACGACGGATTTTGACTTTCTCTTCAGCATTATCAATCCGAGAGTTCTGCCCGAAGACCTCATCCTTCGACCCAAAAAGGCAGCTCTCAATTTTCATGACTCACTCCTTCCGCGGCACAGGGGAGTCAACGCAACCGCGTGGGCTCTCTGGCAGGGTGACACAGAGATTGGGTACTCTTGGCATCTCATGACAGCTCAGGTGGATGGCGGACATGTTGTCTATCGAGAGTCTCTTCCGGTCGAGCCGACAGACACCAGTTTATCTGCTGTGACGAGAGTCTTCACCCATGCTGCGGGGCGTTTCAAAGAGTTTCTCCACACAGTATTAGAAATGGACTTCGAGTTAGCAACAGCTCAAACTCTTTTGAAACGCTTAAACAAGCCGTTTCAGTTTCCAACCGACGAAAAAAGTCTGCACAAGCGGGGCCAAAGGCCCTCCCAAGAAGACAGAATTCTCAAGCCCAAGGCCGAATCCTCCCACGAGGTTCTTCGAAAAGCGAGAGCCCTCCGGTTTGGTCCGCTGAAGGGTCGACCCTTCGGCACCCTGCTTCTTGAAG
>JANQPW010000655.1 GCA_028285285.1 Silvanigrellales bacterium | reverse complement strand
CTGGAGCGTGTGGGAAGCTTTGAGGTGCAGTCGTTTTATTTCTCTGGAGCCAAACCGCCGAAGGACTTTTCTTTCCTCGCTGAAGTGAACGATCATGTGGTTATCGATGAGTCTTTTGGCCTTCCACGGTTCTCCAATCTTCGAAAGATCGGAGGAAAACTGGAAATCCGCTCCCTGACTGGTGAAGCCCCGCTCGATTTGAGTGGATTTTCGGCTCTCGAAGAGGTTGGCGCACTGCGACTCCTCGATACTGCTGCTGAGATCTCACTGGAAGGGCTGCGGCGGGGGCTTCAGCTTCACTCTCTGAAGATTCGTCATGTGCCAAATCTGAAAAACCTCAAAGGCCTGTCTGCTGTTGATCTCGCCTTCGTTGAGCAAGGTGCAAAGCTTTCTCTCGAGCTCTATGATGTGGGTTTGGAGAGCCTAGAGGGTATTCCGCCGTTTGTTGCCCTAAAGGAACTTGAGATGAGCGAACTGCCAAATCTGCCATCGCTCCAGGGTCTGGAAAACCTTCGCGAGGCCGGAGGCCTCTATCTCTCCGATATGGTGATGACCGACCTCGATGCTCTTTTGAGTCTTGAAAAGGTGTCTGATCTCGTTGTGGCTCGGATCCCTTTGAAGAATTTGGATAGCCTCCGCAATTTGCGCCAAGCCAACTGTGTGAGCTTAACTCAGATGCCCACAATTTCCTCCCTCACAGGCCTCTCGAGGCTCACAGAGTTGGTGAGTCTTCAGCTCGGCATGAACTCCGTCGATGGTGAGGGTGGCGAAGCGTCCCCGCTCACAAACCTGGCGGGTTTGCAGAACCTTCGCTCCATTGGTGGTCACCTCAATCAGTGCAATTCCACGCCCAGTGAGATCAACAGCGGCGGTTTGACCATTCTGTTTTCTGGCATTCGCAATTTGGAGGAACTGAGCAATTTGCGGCGCCTTGACGGTCTGACCCTTGTGGGGAACAGCAACCTTGAAAGTCTGCATGGTCTTGAAGGAATCCGAGAACTTCCCGACGGGCTTGAGGTGTTCATGGGCCACGAGAGTTTTGCATTTGCGGGCCTTGAAGCAGTGGAGCGATTGGGAACCCTACTTGTGGGAGAGTTTGAGAACGAAGCTGGGTTCGATCTCCGGGGTTTGAGAAACCTCAAATCTGTTGAGCCCGTGCGAGACCCGGAAAATGGCATTGCCACAAATGGCGAGGTTTTCATTTACAACACCAACCTGCTGAGTCTGAGACCTTTAGCCAATCTGGAAAGGGTGGGCAGTCTGATCTTTGCCGGCGTTTCCAAGCTGAGAAATCTGGAAGGATTGGAGAGTTTGCGTCTCATTGAAAGCCCAACGGGCGGTGAGCTGAAGTTTGAAGGTCTTCCCGACTTGGAGAGCGTTTTTGGCCTCAATTCTGAGCTGAAGTTGGGTGGGCTGCGCGCTTGTGGTGTTCCCCAGGTGACAGACTGGGGTTTTCTTGCGCCTCATCTCCCCGTTGGTGTCGATACTCAGAAACAATGCGATGATGGGGACGATCTCTAGACCATCGTTTGCTGTTCTGTATTCCGTTCGACAGACGCCAGATAGCCCGTTAATCTCCCGATACTTTTTCAAACATAAAGATTAGGGAGAACCGAGATGGTGAAGATGAGCTTGGGGCTATTGGCGGTATTGGTTTCTGTGTCTGCGCAAGCTGTTCCTGTGGGAAGTTGGTCGGGTGAGGGAATTTGGTTTGAGCTGAGTGGGCAAAGCAGCCGTGTGTCGATGAGCACCACTTGGTCGGCCGATGCCATCACTCACACACGAACTGATGCCAATGGCACTCTCGAGTTCAGTTACGAAATCGTAAACGACACGGGTTCAAGTTTTGAGCTCGTTGCCGCCGATGAATCGACAGGGCGCGGCGTTTGTTCGGGTGATGTTTGCTTCTACCAACTCAACAACGCTGCCGAGAACTATGAGCTCTTT
>JANQPW010000932.1 GCA_028285285.1 Silvanigrellales bacterium | reverse complement strand
TCGTCGCGCCGAACGTTGCACGGTGGCTTTGTCACAGGAAGCTGAAATCAATAGAGATACCATTCAGTTTCTCAACCGGCTGAGCGATTATTTCTTCGTTGCGAGTCGGTATTTGCTCCACGTTTTGGGTGTGAGTGAAGTCACCTGGTCGAAGACGGGTGGCTTGGCTTCTGTCAAAAAGTGATTTGTGAGTGCCTTTCACTTCAGGTTTTGGCTTGTGTTGTGACCTGGCAGTTGTAGTTGATGGAGCCGTAGCGAAGCCCCAGTTTTTGGCCATGTCGGAGCGGACCCACGCCCGGCGGTGTGCCCATGAAGACCAGATCACCCTCAAGCAGTGGAAAGAGCTGAGAAAGAGAGGCGACGGCCTCTGCAGCCCCCACAAAGGCTGAGTTCAACTGAGAGCTTTGTTGCACGGTGTTGTTGATGGTGAGCTCAAAGGTTGTGCTTTGAAAATCGGGGAAATCTTGGAGAGGAACGAAGGGTCCAATGATCGCAGCCTGAGGAAAGTTTTTGGCCAGGGCCCAGGGATGACCTTTTTCTTTTGCCACCCTTTGCAGCGGCCTGTGGGTGAGGTCTAGCCCCACAGTGACAGCGCGAACATGCTCGAGCGCTTCTTCCCCACGAACACGGTGTGCTGGGGTGCCGATTTGGAGCACAACTTCACACTCGTGATGAACAGCATCCACCTCGAACGCAGAGAGATCGATCGTAGCAATCTCTGAAGCATCACAGGCGAGTAAAGTGCTGGGAAATTTTGAAAAAACGACCGGAAAGGGTGGCTGTTCTTCCCCCATTTCCGCCGCGTGTTGGGGGAAATTTTTGCCTAGGCAAAGGATCTTGTCCATTGTTCGCTCCTCTGAGGTGGCTCTGAGTAATATGCCTGTCTTTTCCAGAAGTATCACTCAAAAAAACGCCTCAAAATATCCTTGCCTTGGGCCTTGTTATGGGTTTTGATTGTGTCGTTCATGCAGGGAGCTTATGCTCTAGGGCTTGGAAAAAACGAGAAAAGTCAGGATTGAGGTGAATGGGCTATCGCAATAAAAACCGAGGAGGCCAGTATCGGTCGCGCGCGCGAGGCCCAGTCAAACTGGCTTTTGGCATTGTGGAAGAAGAGAAACCCGAGGTTCAAGACGCCAAAAAGATTGCGCCTCCAACCCCGGCGCAAGAAGTGGT
>JANQPW010000640.1 GCA_028285285.1 Silvanigrellales bacterium | reverse complement strand
TCCGGCGGCGGGTGCACGGGTCCAAACAAAAGCGGCGGAACACAGAAAGACATGGGCTTTCTTGTGCTGCTTGTAACAGGCTCGCTCCTTCGTCGCCGGCACGCGAAGGCATCACCCCTACCGATCTGGCTCTGGCTCTCACTCACAACCCTTTTTCTCTCATCTTGTGTGAAGCGCACTGGTCCAAGCCCCATCTCCGACCTTTCCATGCTCCAGCCCCCCCTGCTCCGGTACCACTGCGTCCTCGATCGCGTGAGCAATCCTTCGGCCTCATCTCCCAGCCAACGCGTCAGCCTCCAATGGATCCCCGGAGAAAGGAACCAAATGCGAGCAGTCCTCTATGACACCCTCACGCAGTCCACCGACGATGCCATCCAGGTGCTCATCGATGTGGAAGCACGCAGAGTCGATCGGGTTTTGGATCTCTCGGGAGCGGCCCTTGAAAACACTCTTCTTCCTGAAAAGATTCCCCTGAGCCATGCCTTGCGGCTCGAAAAGTCACGTTTGGCCAGCATGCTCCTCGACGAAAGCCTCCAAGCGCCCCCAAAAGATGGCAAGGTGATCTTCACTCACAATGGAAAAAACACCCTTCTGGCATCATTCGCCGACGGAGGTGCTCTCGGCTGGGGTGGCTATGGCCCCCTGCCAAGCGAATTGTTTCACGGAGAAACTCTTGTGTGTGCGCGCGAAAAGTGAGGAGAAGAGCATGGCTACTTGGAAAATAGCTGCCCTCACCGTTCTGGGCCTCTACTTGAGCTGCAAACCTGCAAAACTCAACACAGACCAATGGAACAGCTCGGAAGAGCTGCAAACAACATCTCCCGATAACGCCACACCCGACGACTCACCCCCAAAAAGCGAAGGGCAACCAAAAGAGGCGCAAAACCCTCAACCGCAAGAAGAGCTTCGGAAGGAAGCCGTCTTTGAAACCCTCGTTGACGGAGAGATCTCTCGGGCCGAGCGTGTGGGCGGGGGAAAGTCTGACTGTGTCAGCATTTTTTTTGGAGGTTACGGTGCCCGACTGAGCGACACACAAAACTGGGCCAAGGGTTTTGTGAACACCGGCAAACACTGCACGCTGGTTTACGCGGTGACCGGCCCTCGCAGCGTCAGCTACAACCCACCCGACCTGCGGATCTCAAAGCTCGTTGCCGATCTTGAGGCACAAAACGCAGGAGAGACCCTTGACCTCATTGCCCACTCCAGCGGCGTGTTTGTGGCCAACGAGTTTGTGGAGCAACGCCAAGCCACCCGCTCACTCAGCCAGCTCAGTTTTTACAGCCTAGACGGAGTGAGCACAGCCCCTTTTTCGCATCAATTCAAGCGTTTCGTGGGTGTTTATGCCACCCGGAA
>JANQPW010000633.1 GCA_028285285.1 Silvanigrellales bacterium | reverse complement strand
GACGAAAGGCACCGGGCCTTTGCAAGGGATATTTACCGCGACCCTGTGCTGCGTTTCTTCAACAGCACTTTGGTGATGTCACTTGTGCAGATTGCCTTGCTCGTGGGCCTCACCATGACCCTCGGCGTGGGAGCTGCGCTCTGGGGCGTGTTTGTTCGTCTGTTCATTGGCTACCATTCCACCTGGTTTGTGAACAGTGCCTGCCACAAGTTTGGCTACCGCACTTACGAAACAGATGAGGACAGCCGCAATTGTTGGTGGGTTGCGGTCCTCACATTCGGAGAAGGATGGCACAACAACCATCACTACGACCAAAAAGCCGCAAGAGCTGGCCGCAAACCTTGGGAGCTTGACCCCACTTTTGCCATCATTCGCCTTATGGAGCTCACAGGGTTAGCCTGGGATGTGCAAAAACCCACCAAAAAGATCGAAAAATCAAGCGTGCCCAGCTAGTGGCCGCTTTCCCTTCTGTTGTTACAGACCTCAAAAAGTAAGAAAAACAAATCACTGTTTTTTCAGATAAAATATCCATTTATTGAAGTCTTCCCTAAAGAGCTCCTCCCGGTCTGACGATGGCCCCCTCAGTTAGAGAAAGAGGAGGAATGACAGTGGTTGGCTTGGTTCAGAATGCGACTTCGCGAACGGTGAGTGTGTTCCTGTTCGCGACCTCGGGGGTTTTCCTCATGACCCCTAACTCAACAACAGGTCTTGGAGTGGCTCAGGCCCAACAGGCAAAGAAGCCACCGAAGCCGGCAGCTTCCAATCGAAAAGCCAAGCCAGCGCCCAGCAAACCGGCCGAGTCGTCCAGCTTTTCCTCAAGTGGGAAAGTGGCTGCCCCTCCCTATGTGCCCAACGGGGCCTTTCGCTATGAGAGCGTGGAAAGCCGTAACGACTGCCCCGTCTTGATGCAAATCGTTGATGCTCCTCGTTTGAGCAAGAAAAAGTCTGGTCAGAGCGTGGGTGAAGCTCCCCTGCAGTGGCTGGCTGAAGACTTTCGTCTCACCTCACGCACGGCCACACGGGCCACCTGGCAAGCACGGCTGTTGGAAGACTATGAAAAGTGCGAAGCGAAGGGTTATCTTTCCTCGCGAGGACGAAATGTGCTCTCTGAAGACGACAGCCACATCCGCATTGGAATGGAGAATGGTCGGCTTCTCCTCACACTCAATTTGGAACGTCTCGACGCGGAAGCTACGGTCACACAAGCTCACGTGAAAGGGGGCATTCCCACCTGGTCATGGCGCTACACGAACACGCCCTCACGCTGACACACGCAGCACCCTCGAGAT
>JANQPW010000631.1 GCA_028285285.1 Silvanigrellales bacterium | reverse complement strand
GCAATCTTTCAAGCCCCGTAGACCCCGACGCCATCCACGTTTCCCGCGCTTTGCTCGAGGAAGCCTACGAAGCGACTGTGGCGGTGAACAATCTTCTCAAGAATTGAGCAAATTGAAGGCGTGGGGTGTTGTTTCGCGAGTGTGGCGCCGTGTGATTGTTCCGGGCGAGATAAAGTTCAGAAGGTAGTTTTTTCCCCCGGCCTTGAAGTTTGTACCACTCGCGCCATCACCTCCAAAGGGTTGTTGGCCGACAACAGCTCCCGTTGTTTTTCTATTCACATAGAAGTTTCCAGCATACTGAGAAAGAACGGGAATGGCCTCTTGGAGGAAGGACTCGTTACGACTCACCACAGATCCGGTCAGTCGATAGTGGTGTTTGTCCATTAGTGCTGTCACCTCGGAAAGGTCTGTGTAGGTTTTTATCGCAGTGACAGGTCCGAAAATTTCTGAGCTCAGAAGTTCACTGTTGGAATTTGTCACTTCAAATAAGGTTGGTGTGACATAGAAACCTTCGGTGTCGGAGCACTCCCCCCCACAAAGAAGAGTGACCCCAGGGTCTTGTTTAGCTCGTGCAATGGCTTCGCTGATTTTCTTGAAAGCTCGTGAGTTGATGACGGGGCCAAGATGAGCATTTCGGTTGACCGGGTTTGTGGTGTTGAGCGCAGATGTTTTTTCCAAGAGATGTTTTTTGAGCTCAGACCAAATTTCTTTGTGAGCATAGACCACACTGTTCGCCGAGCATTTTTGACCACTGCGCCCAAAGGCCCCTGCAACGATGCAGGCTGCCGTGTCTTCAATGTCGATGTCGCGATCGGCAACCAAGAAATCCTTGCCACCGGTTTCGGCAACGAAACGGGGGAAGTTGTTTCTTTGATACTCGGTGTTGAAGAGGTAGTTCCCGAGTGCACGCGCTGTTTGAAAACTGCCGGTGAAGTTGAGGCAGCTCAGTTCAGGGTGAGTGAGAACAGTGGGCAGGCAGGGTCGACCGTCTCCTGTGATCATGTTGATAACGCCGTCGGGGAAGCCAGCTTCACGAAGTGCGAGCATGAGAAGGTAGCTGGAAAGGGTTGCGTCGTCGCTGGGTTTCCAGACCACTGTGTTGCCGGTGAGGGCCATCACGAGTGGAAGATGGTACCCAATTCCCACTGGAAAGTTAAAGGGAGTGACCGCACAGCAAAAGCCCTTGAGGGGCCGCATGACCATGGAATTGGTCTCCATGGGCCCGTCACCCAATTGCTCAGCGAGAAGTTCTGTGTAGTAGAAGCAACTGAAGCGAACAAAGTCGATCATTTCAGCCCAGCTGGCGTCCATTTCATTGGCGGTGAAACCGCACTCGATCATTGTTGTTGCGCAAGTCTGATAACGCCATTTTAAGAGGACAGCCTCCAGGTCGCGCAGCTTGGCCAATCGGTACTCTGGTTCGAGATTCGACCATGAGGAGCGTGCTTGAAGTGCTGCGTCGACAGCCGACTGGGCATGCTCTGCATGCGCTTGAGAGAGCGTGCCAATCTGCTTTCCGGTGGAAGGGTTGAGGTTGGCGAGGGTTTCCTGGGAATGAACCTCCTGACCATTGATGACCATGGGCACAGCCTTGCCCTCGGGAAATTCAGAGATGGCCTCAGCAAAGGGGGAAAAAAGCTCTTC
>JANQPW010000624.1 GCA_028285285.1 Silvanigrellales bacterium | reverse complement strand
AGAGCTCCCAACACTCCCGAACACAATACTGCGTGGCCTTGGCCGGTTGCCCCAATGCCGGAAAAACTTCACTGTTCAACGCGCTCACGGGCTCGCACCAAAAGGTGGGCAACTACCCCGGCGTGACCGTCGAAAGGCGTGTGGGAACATTTCACTCTCCTGAAGGCCGCACCATTGACATTGTTGACATACCCGGAACCTACAGCCTCGACCCCCGCACCCTTGACGAGCAAGTGGCTTTTTCTGAGATTTGCCGCGACGCAGAAGGAAACGAAACACAGCTCATCGTGGCGGTTGCCGACGCCACAAACCTGCAACGCACCCTGGGTCTTGCCTTAGAGCTGCGTGAACTTGGCAAACCCATGATTGTGGCACTGAACATGGCCGACCTCGCGCGAAAGCGGGGGCTGCAACTGGACCTCAAACGCCTGCAGGAAGAACTGAGGTGCCCCGTTGTGGAAACTGTGGCCCTTTCTGCGAGTGGTGTGCAGCCCCTTTTAGTTGCCATCGACAACAGATGCCGAGAACTGGAAGACCCAAAACTCCAGCAGGGCAGTCATGGTGCCGAGCAATTGCCCAAGGCTCCATTTTCAAACGTGGTGTGCTCTCTCACTCCGAACGAGATTCAAGAGCGAAATGCAAGTGTGGATCGCATCCTTGCTGCAGCCACACTCAAGCCCTTGTCTTATGATGCCACAACCGCAAAAATTGACAGCGTTGTTTTGCATCCCATTCTAGGCGGCCTTATCTTCGCCGCAACCATTTTCCTGATGTTTCAGGCCGTGTTTTCTTGGGCTGAAGCTCCCATGGGCTGGATTGAAAGCGGTGTGGGTGCACTGGGCCTACTCGCAGCGAGTGTGTTGCCCGAAGGGCTTTTTGCTAGCCTCATTGTTGACGGCGTGATTACGGGCGTGGGTTCGGTGGTTATTTTTCTACCCCAAATCATCTTGTTGTTCGCCTTCATCTTGTTCCTTGAAAAGTCAGGCTACATGGCCCGGGGAGCGCTCCTCACCCACCGGCTCATGAGCATGGCTGGGCTTCAGGGCTATAGCTTTGTGCCTTTGTTGTCTTCTTTTGCTTGCGCCATTCCGGGAATCATGGCCACACGCACCATCCAGAACCCCCGTGAACGCCTGCTCACCATAATGATTGCGCCCCTCATGACCTGCGCCGCACGGCTGCCTGTGTATGTGCTCCTCATTGGTGCCTTCATTCCGGCAAGTGTGGCGGTGGGGCCTTTTGGTTTGCAGGGAATAGTGATGTTTCTCTTGTTTGTGTTTGCCATTGTTTTTGGAATGGCCTCGGCTTGGCTTTTGGGCCGCAAGGGAAGTGCAGTGCAGGGCAGTCCATCAGGGTTTGTGATGGAACTCCCCAGTTACAAAGTGCCTCAACTCAAGCAGCTGCTCTTTTCACTGTGGTTGCGAGCCAAAGCCTTTCTTAAAAGAGCAGGCACTCTCATTCTGCTGGTGTCCATGGGTCTTTGGGTGCTCTCGACCTTTCCAAAACCAACACAGGCCGATCTCGAGCAATTTCCAAACCGCTCGGAAATTGAATTCAGCTATGCGGGCCAGATTGGAAGAGCCATTGAGCCCATCTTCAGCCCCCTTGGCTTTGACTGGCGCATTTCTGCAGGCCTGATTCCTGGATTTGCGGCTCGAGAAGTGATGGTGGGCGCACTGGGAACGGTGTTTGCCGTTGAAAATGCCGAGGAAGAGGGACTTGCGGCGCTGCAGCAGAAGCTGTCGACAACCTGGGGCATTCCCACGGGCCTCGCCCTCCTCATGTGGTATGTGTTTTCACCACAGTGTCTCGCCACCTTCGTGGTGATGCGCAAAGAGTCAGGCAGTCGCAAACTCACCCTCATCTCGTTCCTCTACCTGTTGGCTCTGGCTTACATCTTTGCCTTTTTGACCTTTCAGTTCAGCTCGCTGTTCTTCTGAAGCAGCGCAGCTAGACAAGACTCAAGGGCTGAACTACGCTGCGGCCCCACAATGCCTCTGTAGCTCAGTTGGTAGAGCATCGCATTCGTAATGCGAGGGTCGCTGGTTCAAGTCCAGTCGGAGGCTCCAATTCTCCTTACGCTGTCATTCTGTTTGCTCGATTTCTCAGTGTGAAAATACTGATTACAGCAAGTAGAGCCAATGAAGCACAGGCCGCCCAGTTTGAACCTTCAATCAAATTGAATCCTTCAGCTTCATTCAGCAGCCGAGAGTCAGCTGCATAGTCAGAACTGAATTTAACAAGGCTCCATCCAGCATGGATTCCCCATGGGATCCAAATCGTACTGTTCTCAGAAAGATCATGTTTGTAGCAAGCCCAAAACAGAAGATGGTCAGCAGTGCTGTGAAACCCAGCCAGACTCCCTATGCAAAGGAAAAAAGACGAGATGCCAAACGGTGAACAAGAATGATTTCGGGAGAGCTCATTGCTTTAGGCCTAAAGCCAGCCACTGATTGACTTCTTGAAATGTCACTTCCAAACTTTCAGGCAACCCTCGGCTTCTCTTTTTGTGTGCACTCCATGCTCTGGTCATTGCATCATGAATCCAGCCCAATTCGAGGAACTGGGGAACCTGCTTCTTGGAGAGAAGCTCTCTAAGACGTGCCCAATCAATATTGATGTCGTTGTTTGTGGAAACTTGAGCCCAAAATCCTGCTCGGACTCGCAAAAGGTGTCGAGTTTTCTTTTGATGCTTTGGTGGTCTCTAAGCTGCCTCGTGACAAAATCAAGGTCGACAGTAGATCTCGGTGTTCGAATCAAGACCCAAAGAAGATTTCCACCCTTGAGGACAAATTCTCGATCGTCGGCTTCATTCAGTGCTTCGACAAAAACAAACATGACATACCGAACGAAAGCATGCGGACCATGTAAACCTTGTTTCTGGGTCCATGCTCTTGCATGTGCGATCAATGTCGACTTTTCTTTAGTCATCGGCCATCTCTTGAGTCACAGCCCTGAGGACTTCTGTTTTGAGGGAAGGGTCGAACTGGGCTATGGCGCGTGTATAAGGAGTCCCCTTACTAAGATAACGTTTTACTGCCTTGAAGAAAATATGGCCTTCGGGATCAATCAAGTAGGCCTCACACAGAGCGCGCTCCTTGCTATAGATGCGTATCTCTTGGCCATGATACTCGTGTTGAACATCACCTGTTCGTCTCGTATCGCTGACTCGATGTTGATGAATGAGACGATTGCGAATCGACCGGTTCCTCGGAATATCGAGATCGATGCGATCAATACGCTCATCCGAGAGACCATGAATCACAAGTGCTGTTCGATTTGAGATCACACCTTCAGGGAAGTGCTTTGCGACTGCAATCACCGATGCAACAAAAGGATCAAGCATTGGATGTGCATAGAATCCGGCACCAAGCTCTAGAATCACTCCTTCCTCAACCATCCGGCGAATCTGAGCTCTCGTCACTGACATCTCGGTCAACTTGTTTGTTCGCAGAACAAGCTCGCACTCTAGTCGATCCACAACTTCTCTAGAACGAGCACTTTCCATAAGGCCCTCCTTCGAAATAAACTTACCACAAACAAATCATCCGTGGTAAATTTGTTATCGGTTCTATGAATAATAAATAATTTCAATATCTTACTTTCCTCACCTCACACATTCATTCCAAAACTCCAAAAGAAAACAAACCGCTTCTCAACAAGCGACAACCCCTGCCTATAGATATTGACGTGAGGTCAGTTGAGGGCGTTCTTGGCCTTGAGCGCTTCTGCGACGGCCCAAGGAAGCAATTGCTTAGGATCTGTTTGTGGGTCTCTTAACCTGATCCAACAGGTATTCAAAATAGTCGTGAGCCTGCACTCCACTTGCTTTAGCACTGGCTGCTAGGGAGTAGAGAATGGCGCTGGCCTCTGCTCCTTTTGCCGATGTGCTGAAGAGCCAAGCGCGGCGCCCCACAGCAAATGGTCGAATGCAATTTTCAACACCATTGTTTGACAACGGAACATTACCGTTCTTCAAAAAGACTTGAAGATTGGCCCATTGGTTTGACAGATATGTCATGGCACGCCCCAGCTTGGTTTTCTCTGGAGTGAGAGATTTTTGCCTGTTCAGGTAGTCTAGAAGGCCGTCAAGAATAGGAGGAGCTTTTTCGTTTCTCTGCTTCAATCTCTCTTCTGCAGAAAGGTCTTTCAGCTCTCTTTCCAAAAGGAACAGCTCTTTCGCTCCTCAAGCGTCTCCTGTTTCA
>JANQPW010000619.1 GCA_028285285.1 Silvanigrellales bacterium | reverse complement strand
GACGCAGCGGCATTCGAGATGTTTTTTGAACGCCAATGGCCACGGGTGACCGGCTGGCTCCTGAAAAAGGGCCTTTCTTCGGCCGAGGCCGACGATGTGGGCCAGGCAACCTTCATCAAGCTTCACAACAGAATTGAGACCTACGACGTCACCAAGCCAGCTCTTCCGTGGCTCTTCACAATTGCCCATTCCTGCTTTCTCGACCACCTCAGAAAGTGTCGAAGAATAAAGCTCCGGGAAGAAAGTTGGAAGTCGGAGCAAACCGCAGTGCTCGAAGCGAAAGACGCCCCATATCAAGACGACGTCCAAGAGCCCGACCTGCAAACCCTCACTCTCAGAGAACAGCTCCAAAGCCGTCTGGAATCGCTTTCTGAGATTCAACAAAAGGTTGTGACAGGAAGGCTCATCTACGAGAAGAGCTACTCAAGTCTTGCACAGGAACTCGGGCGTTCAGAAGCCTCACTTCGCAAGTCATTTGAGCGTGCTCTCCGACTTCTTCAACAACAAAAGGAACGAGAATCATGAAAGAGGAAAACCAGCTGCATTCAAAGGAGCTACAGGCCTTCCTAGAGTGGAAGCCGATGGCTGGTGATTCCACCAGCAAAGCCTCCAGTGTTCTTCAGAGATCAACGCAACTGCGTAGGGTCGTGAAAGACTTGGCCCCCAATCGAAAGAGGATCATCGCCTCCTATCTTGGTTTCCATGCCTTGGGTTACGGCCTTTCTCTAACATTCTGTGCTCAGTTTGGAGTTGGCTTCATTTCCATTTCCCACTCCATTGCGGATGTCATGCACCGAATTCCCTGGCCGTGGTGCCCACTTATCTGCGGATTCTTGTACACAATTCCACCTCTACTGCTCTCTCGACTGCTGCTTTCGCGTTTTCAGCAACGATACCTCTTCACCCGCGTTGCATGGCTTCCCATCTCCACGCCTCTCGCCGCATGCCTTCTTCTTTTGGTCTTTGGCAGTGCAACGACGGGAGATTTTTCCTTCACAGTGAGCACCCACAGCTCCCTTTCACATGGAATGGATGCTGGGGGTGGGGCATGGGTCCTTCTCTGGACCTTTGGTGCCATCCTCTCCTCGTTTGCGGCCGACTTCGTTCAAGCCAAGAGACTCCTTCGAAAAAAACATCGCAGAGTGCTAACATAACAATCAGAAAAAAGCGGTTCGCAACACCATATGGGAGGGTTTTCTTGAAAATCAGCAGCCTTTCTTTAGTTTTTTCGCTCTTTCTGGCAGCGACGTCACTGACACTGAGCTGCAAGTCAAGAAGTTTTGAACCACAGCCGGCAAGCCAAACTGGCCTGAGCTCGGCCAAAGGCCAGGGAAACTTTGAGGGAGCGGTAGAGTTGTCGCAAACTCACGCAATCAAAATTGATGCAAGAAACAAAGCTCTTTTTGACTGTCTCCACGACATTGTTCGAAACGACTCGTGGTCTCTGCGGGACGAGGTTCTTTCGGGAAAAGAGCAATTCCGCGGGGGCAACACAAGGTCCAAAATTGTGATTCGGTCCAATGACGGCATTTATTCTCTTGAAAACAGCAAAAAGGGTCGATTTCTCACGCAGGCAAAGAAGGCTTCTGAAAGAGACGAAGATTCCTACCAACAGATCTCTTTTCCAAGAGCGTTGGCTCTTTCAAGCGTTGCAAACGCAAACGAGTGGCTCCTTTCAAATCCAACACCGTCTTGCGGAAGCGTTGTTGTTAAAAAATCTGATCTCAGCGAATTCTCACCTCTTCCCAAGAGTCTTAACATCAACGATAATGTGATACTCAACACAAGCGCACCCATGGAAAACCAGGTCGACTGCCTCGTTTCGCTTTTACGCGAAGAAACAGACTCTTCAGTGTTTCTTGAGCTGCCAAACACAGAAGGATTCCTCCTCAGTGGTGGAACAAACGGTGGTTACTACCTCTTTCAGCCGCCATCAAGGCCGCGGTTTTTTACAAGAGTCGCTCTTGAGTCTCTGAGCACTCAGTTCGTGGGAGTGAGAAAATCTTTCGACTTGAAAAAAGCCCAAGTCAGTTCAGAATCTGATGGCCCCACTGAACACGTTTACTTCTTGCTTCACAGGAATCAAACAAAAGCAGCCTCAGAAAAACACATCCAAGTCATGGAAAAACGCAATGCGGTTGATTCTTCAGTTCTGACAGCTCCTGCGCAAGAGCTTAGGTTTCCTATCAACAACGTGTCTCCCAGGCACTATTTGGTTGCCAAGATTGAGCAATCAATTATGGGAGTACTCCGATCCCGTGGAGCTGCTGATATCACATCAACAACGAAGAAACGCGTGGATCTGTCTGCATTTCCGCAGGATTGCAAGGCAATTCTGAGCTTGGCAGCGGCGAATTGATCAATGCCGCTGAAGTCTTGGTTCACAGCCACTTTCGCCTCCTGCCAAATAGTTTTGGCGCACGGATGCGTGAAAAAAGCACCCGAAAGCCTGGGAAAGAGCCAATATGCTCAAAGCGACCAAAACAAGCTTCATCACCGGTCGCTCCGTATCTAAATTTTGATTTGTTGGCCGGAACGCAAGTTCCGTGCCTCTCCATGAAGGCAGGAACCCCACCAGCAGATCACTCGGTATTGGCAAGATAAATCAGGAAGATAGAACCAAGGCCCTTTGCCCCGGGCAAAGAGAAAAAACCATATACATCTAGAAGCGGTCTCATAAACCTAAGTTCGCATTTTTCGTAGACAGACCCTAAAATTTTCGCAAACATTTTTGAGGTTTGCGATGAAGCTTACAGAAAGCC
>JANQPW010000617.1 GCA_028285285.1 Silvanigrellales bacterium | reverse complement strand
GTCCAGCGGCGTCGTCGGAAGACTTGTTGATGCGCTGGCCACTGGAAAGTTTTTCCAGGCTGTCTTGCATAGCGGTTCGGCTTTTTGCAAGCTGGCGCTGTGCGACCAAGGAGCCAACATTTGTTTTAATTCGAAGTCCCATAACGTGTTACCTCCTTTATCGCAGCAGTGAGAGCGCCATTTCAGGCCGCGTGTTGGCTTGAGACAGCACAGAAAGAGACGCTTGGGTCAAAATTCGGGATTGAGTCATCTTTGCTGTTTCTTCAGCGAAGTCGACGTCTCGAATGCGACTGTTTGCTGTTTGGATACTCTCTGTGTTGATCGCCAGGTTGTTGATGGCACTCGTGAACCGTGACTGTGCGGCACCGATGGTCGCGCGCTGGGAGGCAACCATGGTGAGCGCGTCGTCGATGGTGCCCAGATTCTTCTGGATTTCTTCTCTTGCGACATTGTCCAGTCGAGTCTGCAAAATGTTCAGTGAGGCGGCATTGATGCCCCTGTCGTTGTCGGAGAGTTTGATTTTGATTGTGTCTTGAACTTCTCCGTTGTAGCCCACCTGAACCGAAAGGTCTTTCTGCGCAGCTTCGTCACTCATCAGCTTGAGGCCATTGAATTCCGTTGTTGCAGCAATACGATCTACTTCTTCAACAAGTTCTGTGTATTCCTTTTGCAGGAAGCTTTTTTCTTTCTGACCGAGAGTGTCTGATGCCGCCTGCACGGAAAGCTCTCGAAGGCGCACGAGGATGTTGTTCACCTCGTTGAGACTACCTTCTGCAACCTGAACAAGCGAAATACCGTCATTGGCGTTCCGTTTTGCTTGGTTGAGGCCTCGAGTTTTGGCTCGCAGGTTTTCGGAAATCGCAAATCCAGCTGCGTCGTCAGCAGACTTGTTGATACGATAACCCGAAGACAGCTTTTCCAAACTCGAAGACAGGTTTTGGTTGTTTTTGCCCATGAATCTCTGGGCGGTGAGTGACTCGACATTCGTCCGAATACGCAAACCCATAAGGGTATCCTCCGTGATGGAAAGCAAACCATTCCGCTAGTTTGCTGTTTTCCAAAAAGTGATTAAGAAAAAACAAAAGAAACAGACGAAGCCCAATTCCTACGGCCAGTTGTCTCTCAGGAGGGGTATCGATTCGGATTTTTGAATATTTACAAAAAAGTTTTAATAAACTTTAAACTTTTTTGTAAATATCAAATTATACTAGGTATTTTTCATGATGAGAGCGAGACGGTGTCTCAGACAAAGGGAGGTCTTTGAATGTTGGCTTGATGAAGCATGTGAGACTATGCTGTGCGGTTTAGTTGGTGCCCGAGGAGAAGTTTCGAATGCGCAGCAGCTTTGCTTTGCTTTGGGGGACGCTGCGACCACTGTGCTGAGTGTCGACAACCACGTGAACACAATTGATTCTCATTTGTTTTGTGAAATCAATCATCCCATGCAGATTGAGGTATTCGTTTTCAAAGTTTGCGATCACCTCGTGTTTTTGCAAGATGCTCTCAAAGGCTTGTTGTTTGTAGACATGGTCTTCGAGCTTGTGATCTTCCTTCATGAAGAGCAGCGTTTCTGAGCTGGGAAAGCCGAGTGTCTCGAGTTGCTGCCGGGTTCCTTTCTCCATTGTTTTTTTGTTTCTTCCTGTGAGGTAAATGATTTCCACACCCTGCCTCAACAGATCTTGAACGTATTTTGGAGCGCCCGCAACTGGTCTGTCGTAGTCGACCAATGCTAAACCATCAAAAAATCTCTGACGCCAATGCTTTTCGGCAGATTCAAAGATGGCGGCCACGTCTTCGTTAGTGAGGTTGAGGCCAGCATTCTGAAAGGCATGGCTCAGGCTGAAGCCAATGTGGGAAAGACTGATTCCTTTGAGTCTTTCGATCAAGCTCGCCGGAAAAACGTCTATCGGCCCAGCGAGCCACTCTTTGAGAATGCCAAGGGTTCTGAAACTCACATCAACAAGTGTTCCGTCGAGATCAAAGACCACAGCAGGTTTTTTTGATGAGTCGATCATATCTTGGATTTGGTTGCGGGCTTCGGAAAAATCACAGTCAACAATGGTCCAGTTCTCGGGCTCTGAGCGATAGGCTCTGTTGCGTGGATGAGGCATCAGTTCTTCTTTGGCGACTCTGGGAAACTCTGAAAAATGATCATGAAGGCTGGCCTTCAAATGGAGAAGAAGTGACCGCTGGGCAGCGAGGTAACCCTGGCTGAACGCCTCAATTTCTTCGGGGGAATATGACTCGTTTTTCTTGATGCGTTCGAGTTCGCTTTTCAGCCCAACTTGGGCATCGAGAT
>JANQPW010000586.1 GCA_028285285.1 Silvanigrellales bacterium | reverse complement strand
CAAATTGCCGCGTGCGGCGCACAAGTTCAACCGTGGGCTCGTGGGTGTGCGCGGCGGAAGCATCGCCTTCCCCGGCGCTGGCATCCTGGCTTCGAGCGGGGCTCTCGCCGCAGGGGTTGGTTACGTGACCGTTTTCAGTGATTCAGAGCATTGCCTCCAGGGAACACTGGCCAGACACCCCAGTGTTGTGGTGCAGGGTTCTTCTCAACTCCTGGAGTTCGTTCAAGAGCCCCCCGCACCCAACAAACCGAGGGCTTTGCTCGTGGGCTCCGGGCTGCCTGAACTCGAAGCTGGTGATCTCAAAGCCCTCGCAGAGTGGAGAGGGCCTGTTGTTGCAGACGCTGGCGCCCTCTCGGCAGCCGCGGTGCGCCGGTACCTCCCTTACCCCTCAGCGGCCGCCCTTGTCGCACCACGCATTGTGACCCCGCACCAAGGTGAGTTTGATCAGCTTTGGCAACACTGCCTCGAGTTTCATGGCGTGTCTTCTGGGGAATCCAGCCGCATTGATAAAGCCAAAAGTGTTTCGGCAGTGCTCAATGTCACCCTTGTGCTGAAGGGCGCCACAACCATCATCTGTCGACCAGAAGGCGGAACATGGGTGCACCACAGCCCAAACCCAGAACTGGCTCGAGCGGGCACAGGAGATGTGCTTGCAGGGTACCTTGCTGGACTACTCGCACGTGGAGTTCCAGAGCACACGGCTGTGGGAGCTGCCGTTGCCTTGCACAGCGCCGCCGCGGAGCCTTCTGCTCAGTCCGCACCAGCAAACGCTCTTTCCAATGCTGCGAGTTGTTTTCCATCACGCCTTGCCCAAACACTCGAGGCAACAACAATCTCTCTGAGCTCCGATTGAAAGTATCACTGAAGACCAAGGCAACCTGCTAAAAGATCAAAGCTCTCTTGCAATGTTTTTAGCGATGTTTCCTTGATGGCCCAAGCACCTCTCCCTACCCTTCCGAAAGTCTTGGAAGGTGAAAAAGTCCTCTTTTTTGCCTTTCAGACGCCGAAGAACAACCGCAACTGTCTGCGTGGGACTTTATCGGCGCAGACACCGAAGAGAGAGGTGCAACAAGTGAAGTGGAATAGGAACCTACTGAGAGGAGGAAGTTTGGCCTTACTGGCCATTTCCCACATAGCCTGCAGTGCCGGGCTTTCAACGGAGACCACTAGAGGAACAGAGTCTCAGTTGAAGTTTGCCGGCGACTCCCAGCACGAAAATCGAACTGTGCTCGCCCATTTGTTTGAGTGGAGATGGACTGACATTGCCCAAGAGTGCGAAACACACTTGGGGCCTGCGGGTTACCGCGGGGTGCAGGTGTCGCCACCAAACGAACACCGGGTCATTGGCGATCACCCCTGGTGGCAACGCTACCAGCCTGTGAGCTACAGGCTCATTAGCCGAAGCGGCAACGAAGCTGAGTTTATTGACATGGTTGAGCGCTGCAAGGCCGTTGGTGTGGGAATTTATGTGGACGCAGTGATCAACCACATGAGTGCTGGCCCTTGGGGTGATGTTGAGCACGGTGTGGGAAGCGCGTCTTCCAGATACGATAAGTATGATTACCCCGGGCTCTACAGCCGAAATGATTTTCACTCGTGCGGGCTCACACCTGGTAACGACATTCGCGACTATGGCAATAGAGAGCAAGTGCAACGATGCGAACTTGTAACCTTGTCTGATCTCAAAACCGGAACAGACTATGTGCGAGACACCATCGCCGGATACCTCAACCGCCTGCTCGACATCGGCGTGGCAGGTTTTCGCC
>JANQPW010000584.1 GCA_028285285.1 Silvanigrellales bacterium | reverse complement strand
TCTCTAGGAGATAGCCACTTTGCAAAAGGGGCCAACGCCCTTTCAGAAGGGCTCTCGGCAACTTTGCGAGGAGAAGTCGCAAATGCAGTCGCGTCTCTTGCACCTCTTCCATCAGAACAAAGTTCTTTTGAACAACAGCTTTTTGCCATCAAAGAATTTTTCCGCACAGGGCTCTGCAGTGGAGCCGTGCTTGTCATTGAGGGTCGATTTGACGCACATGATGAGACGACGGCGCGCGCACAACCTGTGGCTTTGCGGGATGTGTTTGAAAAACTGGCCACGTTGTTTCGATTCCTCGCCAACAACAGCGCGAGTGGAGACAACACTCCCCTCATCGACCAAACGACCGTGTTGTTCACGTCTGAGTTCAGTCGCACTTTTCGTCAACAGGGCAAACCAGTGACTAGGACGGGAACCGACCACAACCGATTCAACAATGTGGTGCTGCTGGGTGGAAGAGGAGTTCGCGGTGGTCAGGTCTTTGGCGCATCTGACTGCGATGCTCTTGGTGACAATGGGGAGCTCATCTTAAGCGGTGCTCATCGGAACCTTGATCCGACCGCCCTTTTTCCGATGGGCAAACCCTTCGACTTCGCACAGGGTCGGGTCAGAACGGACCTTCCCAATGAATATCGCCGCGGTGATTACCTCACATACAGAAGTGTTCTCAACACGCTCTTCACAGCCCTGGAGCTGCCGGAATCGAGACTTCTGCCGTTGACCGATCAAGAGAGAAGTCCAGCTCCCATCTTGAGACAGCTCTTAACCTGACAACGGCCACTGGTCCGGTAACCTCGAGCATCGTCCTCTCCCGAAGCTTCGTTTTTCCCTTCTACAAAAAGAGCAACTTTCATGAGCCGGGTTTCGTCTCTTGAGCTTGAGACTCAGTAGAGCCACTGTTGGCCGCGTTTAGAACAAGCTCTGCCTCAGAATGACTCGACCAAAACTCTCCCAAACCAAACACTTCCAGTTCCTTTTTGGCAGAGGGAACTTTATCAAGTCGAGCCGCCTGCACTTCTCCTTCATCACTCATATTGAGCACAGTCACCTGTTCGGGCTGAAAGTGATCAAGCAAGTAAGGCGAATGGGTAGTGACAATCACCTGGCACCTGGGAGAACTTCTTTCGGAAATCTCTTTCAAGATCGAGGACACGAGCACAAGAGACGACGGATGGATCGAATTTTCCGGCTCTTCTATCAGGAGTATTTTTGGAGGCTGAGGGGCATACAAAACTGCGAGAT
>JANQPW010000580.1 GCA_028285285.1 Silvanigrellales bacterium | reverse complement strand
TAGAGAGACCTCTCCTGCTGCTGCGGCGCACAAAAGGGGTGTTCTTGTGGTCAGACAGGCCTCAGTGACACACGAGAGAGCCTGTGCCGCTGAGCTTTTTGCCCGCGCCTGCTGATAGGCTGTGAAGAGGGAGCTGGGGCTTCGCCCGACCCTGGAGACGCAATCAAAGCCTTCGGAAGAAAAGAGACAATCTCGATTGAGGTTAAAAGGGGGCCGTAATTGTGGCGACCCCGAGCGCGCCACAGCATTGCTGAAGCTTTTCCCGGACCAACTCCTTTGTCTCCATTGGAAAACGCTGTGGAGCCATGAGGCGGGTTTCTGCGCTGTGCTCTCGGTGAAGGGCACGAATGGGGGCTGGAGTTTGGCTTTCACCTGAAGAAGTCGGCGGAATCGTGTTGCAGCGAGCGAGAAGAAGGGAAATGGCACCAACTGACCATGGCTTGGATGAATCGTGATGTGTTGACCCAGGCAAACGGGAACCTGAGCGTTCAGTTGGCCGGGGAGTTTGCTGTTGCAGCCCGTTTGGGGCTTGAAGGCATGCCGTGTTGAAAGGCTGCTCCATTGGTACTGCCCTCCGCGCTGCTGTTGCAGGCTTTGAACAGCAGAGAGCGCCTCCTTGGGGTCTGCTGACCCCAAAGTGTAGAGGAGGTTCTGAGCCGTGTTTCGGGCTTGATCTTTGAAGCGGATCAGCGAAAGCAGCTGTGTGGTTCCCGACCAAACGAGAGTGAGCACAAAGATAAGGGCCAGGGCTTCGAGAATTCCTTGGCCGAGTTCAGACTTGTTCATCCTCCTAAGCTCTTCGTGAGGTAGGCCGGTGCCCAGTGTGGTGAGAACAGCTTGCCCTGAGATTTCTTTTGAACCCGAGAGTGGTCGCAAGCCGGATTGAGCCGAGGGTGTCGCAGTTCTACTTGACCAGGGCCAATAACAACTTCGTGTCTCTGGGCGAAAATGTGGGGCAGAAGGCTTGATGGGGCTTGAACGGCTCTCAGTGGGACTTTTTGACAGAGAGGGCGAGAGTCGGTCAGGTGAAAGAGGCCAAACGAGTGGCTGTCTTTGAGTTGCGCACGCAGGAATGTTTTTTCGGGCGAGAAGAGAACTTGCCCGCCGAGGGAAGTCTCGCAGTTTGTGAACTGAATCGGCTGAAAAATGAGCCAGGGGAATGCTTTAACCTTTCGCTTGGGCTTCTGGAGGCTCAGAAACTCCAAAGCCTGACAAAGCATTTCTTCGGGTGTGCCCCTGGAGAGTGCTGATTTCCAAATGGGTCTTCGGGTTGCCAGATCGTTTACAGCAGTCTTTGATTCTTCGAAGAGATAAAAAACCATTTGCAGTGTTTTCGCATAGCCACGGCCGGTGTTTTGGAAGATCTGCGAAAGGGCAGAGTTCGCGTTTTGCGTGGGAGGCTTCGGAGTTGGTTCCCAAAAGGGAAGGGTGTGCTGGTAGGCATAGCCCGCGGTGTAGGTCATTGTTTGCTGTTCGAGCGCCTCGGAGAGGTAGATCACGCTCAACGCGTTGTGAGCCGCAATTCGGTTGAGAAGTTGGGTCTCTTGGAATGCCCTTTCGAGAAGAATCCGGCGGGCCTCCTGGGCAGACTCATATGTCTTGAGGTCGCGATAAACCCAAAGAAAGAGGATCATTGCGACAAAAAAAGAAGAAAGAAGGAGAGCCAGCCCGGAGATCACAATTCCTGACTCCTGTGGTTGGGTGTGCGGGCTCATCGATCCTCCTGGTGTTGCAGGGCCACAAGCAGAGCCCTTGATTCCACACGAGGGATGTTTTGAAGGCCACGAGAGAATATTTTTTCGGAATGGGTTTGAGCGGCTAGGGCCTCAACATACAAGAGAGGTGATGCGCTCGGCCTCCTAGCGGACTCCTGACCAGACTCCCCTGTGAATTGACCAAGACAGTCCCGGCTCTTCTGAGTTTGAGGTTGCTGCGCCGAGAAAGGTGCGGGTGTTGAAGTGCAGAAGTATATCCGCGTGCGGGTGAACCCGCTGCGCGTTGAGTCGATGATCACACGTGACTCCGGCAGGTGGCCAAGAAAAAGTTGCGCCCCTGGAAAGGATCGCAATTTTTTCTTGATCTGTGCTTTGATCTCGTTTGCTCGCTGTTGAAACTCTTTTGAAGGCTCACCAACGGCGCCCAGATTGAGAATTTGAGTGGCCTCCTGAGCCATGAGTTGCAGGTGGAGTTCGAAAAGCTGGAGCCACAAGGCAGCGAAAACCAGGCTGAGAGCAGAGAGGAGGAGGGCGAGACCAGTTAGAAACTCGAGGCTCGTGGAGCCGCGCGCGCGGTGATTGTGTCGAGAAGTCATGGGCACTGCTCTTTCCTTTTTTTAAGCTGAGAAAGGGTCATGAGCCGAATCTGTGGCGCTGCGCCCCTGCAGTTTGACGGAGGCCGTGTCCTTTCCGTTTTGGTCTTTCTGACGGAATGGTGGAGCTGTTTTTTTGGGTTTTGAACGCCAGTGAGTGGCTTGGGGGTTGGTTGGGGAAGTGGTGAGTGTGTGGTCAACTTGTTCCCCGGTGGGCGAAGGTCTGCCCCTTGCCAGAGTTCCCGAACAGTGGAAATGAATCGATTCCCAAGGGCGTGCTGAAAGACTTCTTGTGAGTTGGGCTGCGGTGCGATTCCACGTTGTGGGAGGAGCACGAGGGTGATCAAGATGAAAAGAAGGCTCCTGTAGAAGCCCAGCCGTCTCATGTTGAGTTGCAAAGCGTGGCGCACGAGCAGCGGAGGGAAGAGGAGAAGCATGCGGAGGACTTTTGCGGGTTGGTGCTCTGGTTTTTGAGTTTCAGCTTTCAAGTGGGCTCGGAAGTTTCGAGAGATGGTTGTGAAAACCGGTTGGTAGCGGTGTGGTATGGGGCCAAAATAGAGCAACTGTCCACCGACCTGAAAAACTTCAAAAGGGAAAATAGCTGCTTTCTCTCCTTCGTGCTCCAAAGCGAGGTAGTCTCCGGTTTGCAACCGACAATGAAAACCTCGGTCTTTTGATGCACCTTTTTTTTCGTTCTCTGAGTCCCAAATCACATTCTCTGTGCTGAGATCGATGATGACGCGCCTATCCACGTTTCCTCCGAATCTCCTCGTGACAGCGAGACTCGCTCTGAAACGAAACAGGCAATGTCAGAAATGAAGTTCGCTCCATGGGGGCTCCTCGTGCCCTCGGCTTGGTCAGCAAGAATTTGTCTGTGGGTTCAAACACAAACAGATTCCGAGAGCCGCAACGTTTTCTGGCGAGAACCCTTTTCCATTTTCTTTCTGTTGTGAAGACAAGAACCTCTTCTGACTTCAACTCGACGGTGATCTGCAGCGTGCGCGACACATGGTCAAAGAGAGGAAGGCCAGTGATCACTGTTTGCTGTTTTGGCTGTGCGGGAAAAACCCTGAGGAGGGTGGGTTTGCTCTGTGAAATGCGGTTTCTTTGGGCCCACGAACGGAGAGATAAAGAGAGCTGGATGGGATCCAGCTCGAAGTGAGCTGCAGGGTTTAGCCTTTTCTCTGCGTTTGGATCAATCTTTTTTGGGGGTGTTCCTTGGGTGGCGAAAAAGGTGGTGCCAGCGAGTGAAGCCCCAATGCTAGCGGCGGCCGCAAGAGTCTTGCGGCGCTTCGAAAGGGGAAGACAGGATGCTTTGAGCCAGAGATTGTAGATGGAAGAGTAAACAAACATGAGGGAATCAGGAATGAGCAGATCCACGCTGTCTTCCAGCCCCAAGGAGAAGGGCAGTGCAATGATTGAACAGCAGTCAAAGCGAGGATCTGTCTTCTTGAAGTGGAGCACTCCATGCTCCCGTCGAGGGCAGGTGTCTCTTCCCATCCAAATGTGGAGGTTTTGCCAAACCGGATCCCAGAGAAGGTACATCGCTATTCCCCTGTGCCAAGGGCTGACAAGGGTTGGTTCCGTCCAAAGTTTTGGTAGAGGGAACTCTGAGCAGAAACAAAGACCCACAGCTCCCGATGGTCGTTTTTGCTCTGCCTCTTTGAGAAAATCCACGACAATAGTGGAATGCTTTTAAGAAACGGATCTCCCTGACGACCCGACGTGTCACGCTTACTGGTGATTCGTGCAATGAGGTTTGCGAGGCCGTCATCAACACGAAGAAAGGTCTTGATCTGACGCTTGCTGAATTGGGGCTTGCCGCCTGCAGAAATTATTTGAGGGTCGGAAATGGTCAGGTCCATGTTGAGGTCAATCTGGCCCGTTTGAAGTGTGTGGGGAGTGACAGCCGCCCTCAGGCCATATGGTTTGAATTCCGTGGTTGGTGGAGTTCCATCAGAAGACTGAAGCAGGCCCATCTCTCCTCCTGAGATCAGCAACGCTGGCTCTCCGGACCGTGTGAGGAGTGAGGGTTGCTCGAGAACACGAGTTTCAGAAGCCTGACTCAGGTACTGAATGTGAAACTGCAATGGGGCCGGTCGCAAGCCCTCAGGAGAAAGTGTGCCGCTCAGCGGACTATGGACTCCTGGAACGGAGTGTCCCGTGAGGTCCCTCTCAGAGAGGTTCGACTCAACGAAGTGAAAGCTCACTCGGACGAGTGTGTCATCGTGCCGCTTCTCAGTGTTGAAATCGCATCGCGGAAGAAGTTCACAAATCTGGGATGCAAACTTGACCGTTTCAGTGTCGTGGTGATCGACTCCACTGATGACAAGGGACTGTGTTGTGGGGTTGTTGTGGACGACTCCAGACCCTCGTGATCGGAGCCTTTGGTTGAGGTACTGAATGATGGCTCTGCGGTTTTGATGAGAGATCTTGTAGACGGGAATTGCTCTACTGAGATCTTGCCGAAAAAGCGCGAGGAGCGTTTCGAGGCTTTCAATGGAGCGAAGCTCTCCCGAAAGGAGAAAGCGATTCCCAGCCGGAGACCCCTTGATCCCGGCGGGGAGCATGCTTTGGGTCAAAATGGGGCGGAGCTGTTGCCCCTCTGAGGGTTGCGCCGTTTGGGTGGTTGATTTTGTTCCTCGAACGCTGACCCGAAACCTTCGTGACTTGAGCTCACCTCCTGGCAGATAGGTGAGGGCCTCAACACTTCCGACGCCTTCTGAGATTCCCTGAATACGGATCTGTTTTCGTGACTCAAG
Source organism: Silvanigrellales bacterium (assembly GCA_028285285.1). GTDB lineage: Bacteria > Bdellovibrionota_B > Oligoflexia > Silvanigrellales > Silvanigrellaceae > JANQPW01. The sequence goes on along the minus strand of JANQPW010000580.1, from coordinate 6,228 downwards.
AGAACTGATTTGTAAGATCTCGGGGTTGTGGTTGGTGATGCGATCCGCAGCCTTGCTGAGGGTGACCGTTCGATACCCACCAACTTTCAACTGCACGTTTGTGTCTGCCCATGCGGTTCCGGCAAAGGTGATATGGAGTGAGGGGAGAAACATCCCGATCACGAGCCACGACCGGTTTCGTTTCCCGAAAGAAGAGATCATTTGCAACATATGTGATTCCTCCAAGCCTTCTCATGACGAAGAGCGCAGGCTGAATCTAGAGCTATGCCAAAACCGAACAGTGTTTGTTCAGGAGTTGAACACCCCTCGCTTTTTCCTTGGTCTTCGGTCATGAACCGGCTCCAGTGATGGGCGGAGTTTGAACCGCCTCAAAAAAGTTCTGGAGGAAAAATGAAGATCAATTTGCGCAGACCTGTGTCTCCTTCGTCGGGTGAAAGGGGGCAGGGGCTGGCCGAGTACACGATTGTTCTGAGCTTGGTGGGTGTAGCAGCTCTGGCTGGCATGGCATTTTTGGGAGGAGCTCTCAAATCGAAGATAACAGCACTGACCGGATCTGTTGTGGGTGTGAGCGAAGAGGAGATCGAGCGTCAGGAGCAAAGCGGAAAAAAAGCTTTTGCCGGGGCTGTCAAAAGTTCTTCAAGCGTATCGGGCATGAAAATAGAGACGCGGGGTGACGGAAAAGAGACCCTTGACGAGGAATCTCTTCGATGAGGAAACCTTCGCGATCCGCGAGATCCCTGCGTGTTTCAGTTGAAAAGGGAGCGCAGGCCGTTCGCTCTCGAAATGCCCTTGTCGTTTTTTGTGGGCTTACTGTGTTGAATCTTGTTTTTTTGGTTCTGTCGCGACATCCAAGTGAGGAAAGCTCAGGGGCGAAGCCTCCCGAGGCTCCCTTCAAAGTGGAGGAGAGCCAGAAAACATGGCATGTGCCCCCTGATTTGAGTTTGCTGGAGATTGCCACGGACTCTTTGTCTCGCCTGCCACTGGAGTTCAAGGGTTCTGCCGTAGATCTGTACTTTTCATTTGAGTCATTGGCGGGGCAGGTGAGAACCGAGCTTGTTTACAAGTCTGTTCTTGTGCACGAGGCCAACGCAGAAGAGAACAAGGTGGTCATTCTTGTTCCGCGTCACGACGTACCACACGTGATGTCTTTGGGAGAGCTGGGGACTTACCGTTTGTCCATGACTGCCGAAACGGATCAGACTCCTGAGGGTGAGACACCTTTGAGAAATCGTCCTTGGGTTGTCTCATTGCTGCGTCTTGATGAACTGGAGATCATTCAGTGACAGAGCGTTTGCTGAGTCGGCTGTCGCGCGCGAAAGGCAAGGTGACAGTTCGATCAAAAGAGAGCGTGCACGAAGTGACCCTCTCCATCGAATCTGGTCGATGGGTGCATTTTGGCCACACTGGTGAGTGTGAAGTGGAGATCGTCTCCCTTCGGTCAGGATCAATTGCGGCTCGCGTTTTGTGTCTGGGTGTTTTCCTGGTTCTTGATGTGGAAGGATCTCTCAGCCTCCATCACGCCCACTTGAGCTTTCAGGTTTCTGAAGTTGGAGTGAATTTTCAATTGGACAACTGCTCGGAGTGGCGAACTTCTGGAGAGATGCCCTCGCTTGAGCTCGTGCAGGAGTTCCTCCGATCTGAGTTTTGTGCTTTGGTCTACCGGGAGCTAGCCGACAATGAGCCAGATATTTTTTTTCAAGGGAAGGACTCAGATCGGTTTCCTGGAGAGCTTTTATTGAGCGCCTTTGAAGTTGCGGTGAGGAAGTGCTTTCTTCAGAGTGCGGACCAACACACTGAGCTCTTTCACTTGCTCAACATTGGGCTTTGGTATTTTCATTGGTCACGGCTTGGATTTGGCCTCTTGGAACCTCTTCTGAGGGAAGACGGCGTGAAGGAAGTTTTGGTTAACTCCTTAGATGAAGTTTATGTGGAAGACCAAATGGGGCTGCATCGTGTGGATGTGTCTTTTCAAGAGCAGGAACACCACTCACGTTTTTTAGAAAGTCTTGCGCATCAGCTTGGTCGCAGACTAGATGTGGCTGTGCCCGTGATTCAAGGTGTGCTGCGAGGTCGCTTTCGAGTTCATGTCATTGGCTCTCAGCTTTGCCCCAGAAGTGCTGCCGTGAGCGTGCGTTGTTTTCCAAAGCACGTCTATTCCTTGGAGTCGGTAACTCAGACAATAGCCGGCAGAAAGGGAAGTGGTCCGTTCTTCAAGGGGTTTTTACGTGATGCTGTTCGCAAGAAGCAGAACATTCTGATTTCGGGGGAAACAAGTTCTGGAAAAACAACACTGCTAGAGGCTCTGTCCCAGTTTATTGAGCCGAGCCAACGCGTTGTTGTTGTGGAAGACGTCAGGGAACTCCGTCTCCGTAATGTTCATTCCGTTTACCTCCAAACCCGGCCCGCTGAGGTCACTGGTCTGCCGGAGTATGATTTGCGTTCTTTGGTGAAAGAGTCTCTTCGCATGCGACCCGATCGGATTGTGATAGGGGAGTGCCGCGGTGGAGAGGCGCTTGATCTGCTCCAGGCCCTCAACACGGGACACTCTGGAAGCTTTGCAACCGTCCATGGTGCAAGTGCATTGGCTGCGTTGCGTCGGCTGGGAACTCTGGCGTTGTTTGCTGGAAGCGGAGCCAGCAGAGAAGCCATCAACGAGTTGCTTTCAGGAAGCATTGACCTCGTGGTTCAGATGTGTCGGGGTCGAGGGGGAGTGCGTTCAGTCGAGAGCGTTCATCGACTCGTTCCAAGCGATGCTGGAAATGGGGGCTATTTCCTGGAGCCAGTAGAGCCAGCGGATTCGTGCTTGTGATGGCTTTAGTTTTTGGGGCATGTGTGCTTATTTTAGTCCTTGTGTGCTTGGCCTTGCTCTTGGTTTCTGAGCAAAGGTCCCTTTTCCAACCGAGGAAGGCTTTCAACCCCTCAGATTTTGTTGAGATGCTACAAGCTCTCAGGTGTGCTGCCAGGGGGGGAGCATCTCTGGGGCACACCATTTTGAAAATGGAGCGGATACACCTCAACTCGTGCGGACTTCTCCATGACATTCACTCGCGGCTTTCGGGAGGTCTGACTTTGGTGGAGAGTTTAGCAAGCGTTCGCCTTGAAGGGTTGAACCGCTTCGAGAAACCTTTGCATGCGGTTTTGAGAGGTGGCTCTCACTCACGCCACACTCTCAGTGAAGGCCTGTCGCATTGTCTTGGTGTGGCTCGTTCCTTGATCTGCCACATTGAAAAGGAAAAGGCCCGCACTGCCCAAAGCCGACTACAGTTTTTTGTGCTCTTGGCCTTGGTGCCGTTGCTTCTCCTTTTCAATTCCCTTCTTTTTCCTTCTCTGCTGTTTCAGGCCATTTCTGGGTCAATTGGGCAAATCTGTCTTGGCTTTGGGGTCTTGCTTTATGTTGTTGGTGGGCTTTTGTACTGGAAGATGACCTCCGTAGGGATCCACACAAAAAAGTGCTCAGCTTCTGCTTTGAAAAACAGTTGGAATGACTTTTTTATGAAAGTAACTGGAGGTTCTGTGCTGGAGTCTGAGTGGAGTCGAATTGATGCTCTGAGCTCATTGCAAATCTGCCTTTCTTTGGGGGGAGATGTTGTGGATTTCCTCAGGCAGTCTTCCTTTTCCCCGCGGTTGGGCTCCTTTCAAGAATCGATGTGGAGAGCGAAAACGCAGTTTGAGGAGCTGGGTGATGCAAGTGTTGTTGTCGGTCGGTTTGCCCTTCAAGAGAAGGGGAGCCTAGGCTTGTTTTGGAGGTTGATCCACTCCTTCCGAGCAGATCGAGCGCAGCTCAAGGCTGCTGTGGAAGAGATGCTTGTCGAGGCGCGATTCGACTTAGATGCCTTGGCCGAGAAGCACTCTGGAACTCTGTCGATCAGGCTTTTGCTCCCCCTTTGTTTCTTCCTCCTGCCATCAGCGTTTTGTGTTTTACTGGCTCCGGTCCTCCAGATGATTTTGTCCATCATTTGAGAGGTTTCTGGCATTGGCGCGATCCCGGCTTCAGTAGGCGTTCTTGTCCTTCTCTCAGCTTAAGCACTAAAGCCAAGTACTTTCAGAAACTTCTCAAGATTTCTCAAGTCTTGAAGCTATTCTGCCGATACGCAGATGTCTTCACGCGCATCTGAAGGAGTGAATGGTGAGAAGTCTTCAGAATGTAACTGTGTTTTGTTCACTGCTGGCGATTCTCCATCTTGGAGTGGGGTGTCAGGAGTCTGGATTTTTTGGAACCAAGAGGCCCAAAAACCAGAAAGAGCGCGTGAGCCCTGAAGAGAGAGACGCGGCAGGCAATCGGCCACCCGATTTTGGTGGCACCGACGATCAGGAAGACGGAGGTATTCCCAATACCACCACTGGCAATCAAACCACTCCAAATTCCGGAGGAAGCAATCAAGGAAACCCTGGGGCGGAAGTCTTTCCGGCGCAGCCAACGGGTCCCGGGGGCACTCTTCCCACATCTGGATCGGGTTCTGTGCGTTCAACTGGTTCGGGTGGTCCTGCGGGCCAGGCCAATGGGGTGGGTTCCGTGAACACTGGCGGGAATCAAGCCAATGGGAACTTCGGCAATGGCCCAGGGGGCCCTGGTGGGCCCAGCCCCTTTGGACCTGGTGGTGGCAACCAAGGCACCATCGTGAGCGGTGGCGGGCCCATCACTCAGGGCAATGGCACGCCAAATGAAGGCTTTCCAAATGAGTCGACTGGAAACTTTGGGAATGGGAACAGCAATGGGGTGGGTCAAACCTCAGGTGGGTTGAACCCGACTTCACCAACCGGCACGGGCCAAACGGGCTCGGGAGGTACGGTCACTTCAGCCGGTAATGGTCCGAACGCTCAAGGAAACGCCACAACGGGCAATCCTAATGAGGGTTTTCCGGGAGGAACGAGCTCAACAACGGGAGCTTCGAGCGTTTCCACAAATGGAACGGGCGGGAATCCAGCTTCGCCAACTGGCCCAGGCCAAACAGGAACTGGAGGTACGGTCACTTCGGCTGGAAATGGTCCGAACGCTCAAGGAAACGCCACAACGGGCAATCCTAACGAGGGTTTTCCGGGAGGAACGAGCTCAACAACGGGAGCTTCGAGTGTTTCCACCAATGGAACTGGTGGGAATCCAGCTTCACCAACTGGGCCAGGTCAAACCGGCACTGGAGGAACGGTCACCTCTTCTGGAAATGGGCCAACGACCGTTGCGAATGGAACAGGTTCAAACGGAACCGGATCAAGCACGACTGGCTCAAATGGAACGGGTTCAAACGGAACATCGAGCACAGGTAGTTCTGGAACAGCTGCGAATGGAACAAATGCCAACAACGCCACCACTGGAAATCCCAATGAAGGTTTCCCTGGGGGACCTCAAAGCAGCACGGGTGGGAATTCAACCAATGCGGCTTCAGGAAACAAGGGTGGGAACAACACCAGGGGTGGCAACGACGGTTCAAATACAGGGCGAACAGGCGGGAAGAACTTCCCACCCGAGCCTGAGCCTCCTGAGCCTCCAAAGGGAAAAACCTGGTTGCGGTTGAGGGTAATTCAAACCGTTCACGAAAGTTGGTGGAAGAATTGTCTTTGGGCGCGAGTTGAAGGTGAAGAAGATTGGAAATCAGCTGGCTGCAACAAAGATGAGGATGCCAACGGCAGAACAATTTTTCTTCTGGCAGATGCACGACCCACTTGCAACAATGTTCAGGTCAAAGTGGAAACATTTCACAATCTTGGCTCTATTTGCAACACCCGCATGCAATCCGGTTTGCCTTGTGAGGGGCCTTATCATGTGAGCCCGAATTTTAACTATCAACGCACTCCCGGCAACTCAGCTGACACGGAGTTTTACAAGATCTACGATCATCAAGGCATCACAAGCCCTGATCCGCTCATTCAGTCGAATGCAGGTTGGCTTGTTCCGGATGTTCAGCAGCTCTCTGCAGAGATGAAGGCCTTCAACGGAGATGGGCGCAACAAATGGCTGCGCGCGTTCTTTGAGGATCAACCCCAAACAAATCTGGATCGCGTGAAGGCCAATCCCGGAACTTGGAAACGGTATGGGATCGACTACAACGACTTTGTCTTTGACGTTCGCGGAGAGAACGTCAACTTCACCATCGAGGGGTCGGGTCTCACATGCAACGACAATTGAAGTGTGTTGGCGCGCTTCTCTTTGCCTCATCGGTTTTGGGTTCGTGCCAAGCGCAGCGCTTCATTTCAAAGGTTGTTCCCGAGCCCGTGAAAACTCCGGAGCCCCTG
>JANQPW010000578.1 GCA_028285285.1 Silvanigrellales bacterium | reverse complement strand
AGCCAAAATGAAAGGCCTGGCACAGGCCAAACGAAACGCCAACGACGGTATTTCCTTCCTTCAAACCGCTGAAGGTGGCCTTTCTGAGCTCAATAACGTGGTTGTCCGTATGCGCGAGCTCACCACACAGGCTGCATCAGACACAGTTGGTAGCAGAGAAAGAGCCTTTCTCAACCGCGAGTTCCAACAGCTTGCGCAGGAGATGATCCGTATTAAAGACGAAACCGAATTTAACGGTAAGGCCGTGTTGCGAGATGACAGTGGTCAAGACATCAACATTCAAGTTGGCGTGAGCTACCGGGGGGAGGGCTCAACCGCAAAGGAGAACTCCGATGTGGTGCGCATTAACCTCGACGAGATCACGACCCTCAATGAGAAGTTGAACGACATCAGTGACCTCTCTATTGAAAGTGAGGAAGGCGGAAGGAACCTTGGTGGAGGCTCGACCAACGAGATCTTCGCAAAGCTTGACGACGCCATCACCCAGGTGACTGACTTTCGCGCGACGCTCGGTTCCATGCAGAGTCGTATGAACTCCACGATCACAAACATTGATGTGACCTCGGAGAACCTGGCCTCAGCACAGTCTCGCATTCGCGATGTGGACTATGCGGCCGAAACTGCGAAACTCACGCAAAACCGGATTCTTTCGGCTGCGGGTACTGCCGTTTTGACTCAAGCCAATGCGGTTCCAGAAACGGTGCTTCAGCTGCTCCGCTAAAGCCCGGCGTGACAGTCAAATGGGTGTCGAAGGTGTCGTCAGAATTGTGCAGAGATCACCTTCGGCACCTCCTCATGCCAACGCGTGGGCAAGGGGTCACTTTCCAACTTTCCAAAACTCGAGAATAAATAACAATAAAAACAATATATTATAACTTTTTCACTCTCATCTTCCAAGAAAAGACCGAAACACGACAGCAGTTGGAACGATTCTTGTATAGCGGCTTTGCAAGCCTCAATGAGATTGAATAGTGTTCCTGAAGTGACGGACTAACTGGAGAACCCATGGCGATTGAACTCAAGCAAAACCTCAGACAGACGCAGAACCTCTTGTTGTCGCCGCAGATCCAACAGGCCATTAAGATTCTCACGCTTGGCCGTATGGAACTTCAAGAGTATGTTATTGAAGAAATGAAGGAAAATCCGTGCCTTGAGGAATCAGATGAAGGCATTACCGAAAACCAGGGTGAAGCCAGCCCTGATCTCTCAGCCCTGAGCAACCGAGAACAGGAGTGTTTGGGTCGAGCAGAAGCGAGCGCCTCCCCTCAAGCAGAAACAGAAGCAAATTTGGCCGACCTCGGAGAAGCCCTGATCAGCGCTGGGGATCCCAGTCAAGCTCCTCAGACCTCGCACCACTCCGACATGCCCGACTCCGATGTGCCGCTCTACGACAAGCTGAACAGCCAGGTATCCACTCTTCACGAAGATCTGGAACGGCAAATTCGAATGATGCACCTGACAGAGCATGAGATGCACTGTGCTTTTGTGATTCTGCAGTACATCGACGATGAAGGTTACCTCACAGATTCCCTGGAGGAGCTTGCAGAAGAAACAGATCTTGACCTTGAAGACCTGACGTACGCTCTTTCCGCCTTGCAAAAGTGTGAGCCCACAGGAGTTGGCGCCCGAGATGCCCGCGAATGTCTCCTGTTGCAAATTCGCGCCTTGGCTGAGATTCCCTTTTTGGTGGAGTCAATTGTGCGAGACTTTTGGCCTGAGCTGCAAAAAGTTGATCTCAAGCGCATTGCTCGAAACCTGAAGGTGAATCAGGAAGAAGTTAAAAACGCTATTCTCTTTATCCGTTCCGAGCTGGATCCGCGACCAGCCCGCCAATATGGCGATGGGGGCAATCAGATTGTCGAGCCCGACGTCTACATTTTCCAGCGCGGCGGAAAGTGGATTGTGAGTTTGAACGTCGACGGGCTGCCTCGCCTTAAGGTGAGCAAGCATTACGAAGACCTGATCTCAAGCATTTCGAAGCGAGAGAAGCAGGAGGGCGATCCTGAGCTCAAAAACTTTGTGAACACCCGGATGAAGTCGGCCAAATGGTTGGTGCGAGCACTTGCCGAACGCAACAAAACCATTCTCAGAGTTGCTGAGGTTATTGTGGAACGTCAATCAGAGTTCCTCGAAAAGGGGGTCGAGCACCTACGCCCCATGACGCTCAAGACCATTGCTGAGGAACTCGATCTCCATGAGAGCACGATCTCACGCACCACAACAAACAAGTACGTGCAGACTCCCCGAGGCCTGTTTGAACTCAAGTACTTCTTCAACTCGGCAATGGCAACAGAGTCTGGAAAGCAATTGGCAAACGAAACCATCAAGGTTTGGGTTGGCGAATACATCAAGGCAGAAGATGCCTCGAAGCCCCTCTCGGACCAGGAGATCTCAAACCGAATTGCCGCAGAAAAAAATCTCAAAGTTGCGCGAAGAACGGTAGCGAAGTATAGAGAAAGTCTTGGCATTGCATCTTCTTCAAAGAGGGTGCGCAAATTTTAGGAAACTTGTGGCGCTGAGCATACCCAAGCAGAAGCCGAGAGTTGTCGTGGTCACGGGAATCGCTGGCTCTGGCAAAACCGTGGCCATCCACGCTCTTGAAGATCTGGGTTTCCACTGCATTGACAACCTTCCGAGCACTCTTCTGTGCCACTTCATCGAGTCAGTGGCAAATGGAACCATTTCGTACTCAAACATAGCCCTTGCTTTAGACACCCGTGATCCTCTCACCGTGCCCACTCTCACCAAAGAAGCGTCTCGCATGAAGGAGGCCTTTGATTTTGAGGTGCTGTTTCTGGAGGCCAACGAATCCACGGTGCTCAAGCGCTTCAGCGAAACACGGCGACGCCACCCCCTCAGCGCTCACCCGCTTGACAGTGACAAAAAGACGGGGCGATCCAAGGGAGTGACTCTGAAAGAGGCCATTCAGCTTGACTTTGAAACTCTGGAGCCCATTCGCCATATGGCCACAAGTGTGGTGAACACCACTCAAATGACAGGCAACTTTCTCAAGAAGTTGATTCGTTCAAAGTATGCCACTCGAATTGAGTCTTTTGAGGTTCACTTCAATTTGATTTCATTTGGATTCAAACACGGCCTCCCACAAGACGTGGACACAGTCTTTGACGTGAGATGTTTCAAAAATCCACACTACCTCGAAGACCTGAGACCACTCACCGGGCTCGACACACGTGTCCAGGACTATGTGTTTTCTGACAGCGGAGTGAGCGACTTTGTGGCAAGGGTGCGAGACCTCCTTTTGTTTTTGTACCCGCTCTACTGCCGTGAGGGAAAGAAGTACTTTGGCGTTGGAATTGGTTGCACCGGAGGCAAGCACAGGTCGGTGGCCATTGCAGAGGAGCTGCACCGGACACTCAAGTCGAACCTCCCATTTGTTTCGGTTGAGCACCGCCATTTTGACAGAGAATGAAAGAGCCATCTTTCTTGCGCTCAGAAAACCAGAAGAGCTCCCCAAACGGGAGCGAACAGATTTGCCAGAAAGTGGGCCAAAATGGCCACTTTCAGACTTTCCCCACGCTCCAAAATGGAACCACACCAAACTCCGAGGAAGAAGGGGCCAAAACTGAATGGAACTGCTCCTGCTGCCCAGGCTTCCCGCCACGCTTCTGCATCAAAGGGAATGTGAAACAACCAGAAGATCAAACTGGTCAGATACACCGTCCACGCCGCGGCTCCGTTCCCAAAGCGTGGCTCGGTGAAACACCGCTGAACTGTGGCGCGAAGGCTGCCCCGAAAGTACAGTTCTTCCACAACCGGAGCCACAACCAACACCAACAAAGCTTCAACAGGATCACGGTCTCTGATGAACAAAAGTGCTGCAGCGATCTTTTGGCTTTCCAAACCACCCTGCAATTGCACCGTCGCAATCAAAGCCAAAGAAACAACAACAAGGCCACAACAGGAAATCAGACCCCATGGCCACCGCTTTCTTTCCAAGCAAGCACGCGGCTCGATGAAGCGCCCTGCCCAACCCCAGGGCTCCGGTGCTCTCCAAGTGATCAAAAACACCACCAGAATCAGGAGCTGACTCAAAAGAGTTCCCCAGGTTGAGGGAAGCCATATAGCCACACAGCCACACACGAGAAACAATGCAAAGCACAGACCCATCTGCATTCGGAATGGCCTTGACAATCATCTCCTCCTTCATATGCAATGAGACGGATCTTTGTCTCTTCCTGATCTATTGACCTTTGGCAATGACCGTCTACACTGAGGATCCTAGACGGAGGTAATCATGTCAGATCTCATTCTCAATGTAACAGAAAAAAATTTCCAAACTGAGGTTGTCGAAAGCGAAATTCCTGTTTTGGTCGATTTCTGGGCAGAATGGTGTGGCCCCTGTCTGGCCCTTGCCACAACGCTCGAAGAGGTTGCAACAACCATGGAAGGCAAAGTTCGATTCTGCAAAGTCAATGTGGAAGAAGAACCTGCTCTTGCCGCACAGTTCAACATCCGCAACATCCCCTTCTTGGCACTCATCAAGGGAGGCCAAAAAGTGGGTGAGCTTGTGGGCAATCAACCGAAAGAATCCATCGTGAAAGCTCTTGAAGGTCTTTTGTGACGGACCCAGCAACTCCCTTTTTTTCCGGCTCGTGGTTTGCACCTGAGTTCACACTCATTGCAGACACCAAAGCACGTTTCCCCATGCTTTCACCAAAGCAGCCCGCACCCGTTGAACAACTCGAAGATCGTTTGACAGAAAGCCCCATCTCGTTTGTGGCTTTGGATGAAGTGGGTCGTGGATCCGTTGCTGGACCAGTGGTGGTGGGTGCAACATTGTGGTGGGAGCACCGCTCTCTCTCTGAGCTCTGTTGTGCAGACTCCGCAGCCTTCATGGACAGTGTGACCGACTCAAAAAAGCTTTCTGAGCAAAAGCGCGGCACAATCTATGACCAAACACTCGCAATGGGGGCTCTAGACTCCGTCGTGGGCACCGATCGTTGTGCCTCTCACCGAGCCGCAACGGCGACACACCCCCGATTTCACTGCAGCCACAACACCACAAGCCTCCAGAAGCTTCTGAAAACGTATTCACGCTTCGCACCACGCACCGTGCAGTTGAAGGGCTGCTTCTTTGGCGGGGCAAGCCCCCGAGAAATAGAGAAACACAACATTTGGGGCGCCACTCAACTCGCAATCTGTCGAGCCCTCCACTCCCTCAATGAGGTGGTCGAGGCTGAACCCGCCGCGATCATTTTCGATGGACATCTGCGAAGTCGTGTCCCAAAGTCCCTCCAAAGCGTTCCTTTTATCACTCTCACCAAGGCAGACCAACACCTGAAGTCAGTAGCCCTTTCAAGCATACTGGCAAAGGTGAGCCGAGATCGTGAGCTCATTCTGCTCGATGCGAAGCACCCAGAATATGGATTTGCTCGACATAAGGGATATGGCACTGCTGCTCACCTTGAAGCCATTGCGGCGCACGGTGTTCTTCCGGCACACCGCTCCACCTTTCTCAAAAAAAACCAGCAACATCGGAACGCCTCAGAACAGGCAGCAGGTCTTGCCTAGCGTGAAGCCCCTTTTCTGACACCCCACTTTGAGCCCTGGAAACTTGAGCCGATAGCTTGACAACACATTGAGCCTCGCGGAAAGGGCAGTCTCATGACCACAAACGTGCCAGCCGAAGCTGAAATTTCATATGAGCTTTACTTGCAGCTCGCGGAAGAACTCTCTCTCCCAGTGGAAGAGAACATTCCTCTCGATATGCGCTATGAGCTTTACCTCAGTAAAATTGTTTATTTAAAAAACCTTCTGGGGCAGTGCTTCAGAAGTGTGAACACACCCGATAGTGTGAACAGATTCACCGTTGATGACTTCAGCTACATCCAGCGCTCCTTTAACATCACAAAAGAGTTTTTACGGGAGTGCATTTTGCTGAGCGTTAAGGAAAAAATCGAACGGGCCAGCGTGCTCTACAAAACAAACACACCCTCACCTGGGAAAGATGCCAATGGATGAGGCTTCACTCCAACTCTTCGAATCCTTTGAGCGCCTCTCCCTCGACCGCAAGCTCACTTTCTTCCTCAACGATGACAAAGGCACTCGAGTCATTGTGTCCTACGAACGCAATCTCGGCCGACCATGGTCTGTCTGGCAACACGGTCTTGAAGAAGAAACAAGACGAAATGTCTCCCGCATTAAACTCGGGGAGGTGCTCACGGCCCTCAACTGCACGCTTTACCAGCTCGAAAGCGAAGTCAAAACTCATCTCCTTTGGCAGGCGGCCTATTGTGATCACTTTGTGCGCGAGGTTTCAGAGCTCATTGGCTCCGAAAATGTCCGCCGCTCCATTCTGGACACCCAAAATTTCATGGATGAGATGAGCGAAGCCGTTTCACAGGTTCTTGGCACACCTCAACAACAGGAACCCCCGGCTTCGGAAACAACCACCGGCGAAAGCTCCTCGCCCAAGAAAGGCAAGCTCCGCATCATTAGCGGAAAATAATGCAATTTCGCCTGCTGAAGTGATCTCCCAATTGACCCCGCAGTGCCTGCACGATAGGACTGGGGGTGTGTGCCTGCACGTCAGGTTCTCCACACGCTCCAAACTCGTTTGAATTCAAGAGGATATATGTTTGATATCGTCACCAAAGGCTTTAAAGACGCTCAGTTGAAGCTGAAGGGCCAGGCACGCCTCACAGAAGAAAACATAGCAGATGCGCTCAACACTGTGAAACGCTCACTGCTCGACGCTGACGTTGAGTTTGGTGTTGTGAAGAGTTTTGTTTCCGACGTGAAAGAACGCTGCCTCGGCGAGGTTGTTCAAACAAAGCTGAAGTCTTCGGGCATGCGGGTCCAGGCAAGTGATCACTTTGTGGATCAATGCCAAGAAACTCTCAAAGACTATTTGGGAGGAGATGTCGCCTCTCTCAACTTCAAGCAGGGTACCTCTAGCCCCACCATTGTTTTGCTTGTTGGCCTTCAAGGTGCGGGGAAAACCACACATGCCGCCAAGCTTGCCAAACACTGCAGAATAGAAGAGGGCAAAAAACCACTCCTCGTTGCGGCAGACGTCTACCGCCCCGCTGCGAAAGATCAGCTGCGTGTTCTCGCGGAAAGAGAAGAATTAGATTTCTTCACAACCGACGAATCTGATGCTGTGAGCATTGCCCAAAAGGGGTTGGCCCAAGCTCAGGCCAATTCAAATGACTTGGTGATCATCGACACGGCAGGGCGCCTCACCATCGATGATGATCTGATGGCTGAAATTCAGAACATCAAGAGCTCTACACAACCCGATAATATCGTTTTGGTTATTGACGCCATGATAGGTCAAGACGCTGTGCAAACCGCTAGCGCCTTCCACGAAAGAATGGGTCTCACGGGCGTCATTCTGACCAAGCTTGATGGCGACACCCGAGGCGGTGCGGCCCTCTCTGTGAAACGAGTCACGGGCTGCCCCATTTTGTTTGCAGGTGTTGGCGAAGGCATCGATCAGCTCGAAACCTTCCGGCCAGAAGGCATGGCCAGCCGCATTTTGGGCATGGGCGATATTGTTGGCCTCATGGGAGACTTCAAAAAGGCCGTCGATGAAGAGCAAGCTGAAAAGAGTGCCAACCGACTCATGCAGGGCCACTTTGACTTCAACGACTTCCTCGACATGATGGGCAACCTCCAAAAGATGGGCCCATTGAAAGATGTGATCTCAAAGACGCCACTCATGTCTCACGTGCCTGAAGGAGAGCTCGACAAAGTCAATGATAAGGAACTCGTGCGGATATCAGCCATTGTGCATTCCATGACACGGGTAGAAAAAGCAACTCCCGACCTTCTGCTTCAGAAAAGCCCTGGCGGACTGAGCCGAATCAACCGCATTGCCCGCGGGTCGGGCCGGAGCGACAAAGATGTGAAAGATCTGGTGGAAAAGTTCATGCAAATGCGCCAGATGGTGCAAATGATGAGCGGCGGCTTCGGTGGCGGAATGCTCTCCAAAGTGCCCGGGCTGGGACAACTAAATAAGCTTGCAAATATGGCAAAAATGATGAAGGGTATGGGCTCCGGCGGGGGTGCAGCAGGAGGCCTTGCTGACCTGATGGGTGGCCTCGGCTCTGGCTTTCCGCAAGGCGGTGGTGGGCAAGCTCCCGGCCTCAGTACCGCGGAAATGGCTCGCATCAACCGAGAACGAAAAAAGAAAAAGCTCGCCAAAAAGCAAAAGAAAAAGAACCGGAAGTAGGGCTGTCTTATGCCAGCCCCCCGCACAGAGACAGTTAGACAGGCAGAAATGACGGAAGCTCACACCACACAGCAAAAAGTTTACATCCAGACCTGGGGCTGCCAAATGAATGTGGCCGACAGTGAGCGCATGCATGCGCTCTTGTCCAACCATCGCTTCTCTCCCACGGAAAAGCCAGACGACGCAGACGTGATCATCTTGAACACATGCCACATTCGAGAAAAAGCGCGCCACAAGGTGGTGAGTCGCCTCGGTGAGCTGAAGCCGCTCAAAGAAGAAAACCCAGACCTGGTGCTGGCGGTGGCCGGCTGTGTGGCTCAGGCCGAATCTCGCAAACTCACCCAAGAAGTGCCTTACCTCGATCTCATTTTCGGCCCCGACCAAATCGAAAAAGTGCCCGAGCTCATTTCGTCGGTGTGGAGCCGCAATGAAGAGATTCCTCTTCCAGAAGGATTTGCGGCCACACGAGAACCCGTTGTGGAAGCCAGATTCAACAAAGACAAATATTCCATTCCCATGGAAGACGCTGCTCCCTGGATGCACCCAGAACGCACCGAGATCAGTCGCTATGTGAACATCATTAAAGGTTGCAACAACTTCTGTACGTTTTGTGTGGTTCCCCACACGAGAGGGCGCGAAAAGAGCCGAAGCGAATCGGAAGTTCTAGAGGAGGTCCGCTTTCTCCGTGACCGTGGTGTGCGCGAAGTCGCTTTGCTTGGCCAAAATGTGAACTCGTACGGCCTGGACTTTTTAGAGACGCAACCCACCTTGGAAACCATCCAAGACATTTCTCTGCCCTTCGCTGAACTGCTTTATAAAGTGGCTGCGGTTGAGGGAATCGACCGGGTGCGCTTCACGACTTCTAACCCCCACGACTTCACCCCACAACTCGCCCAAGCTTTTCGTGACCTCCCCGAACTCACAAGTGCGTTCCACTTACCCGTGCAAAGTGGATCGGATGCCATTCTGAACCGTATGAACCGCCAATATGGCCGCAGTGAGTATTTGGAGCGCGTGCAGTGGTTGCGCTTGGCCCGACCAGACATGGCCTTCAGCACCGATATCATTGTGGGGTTCCCTGGAGAAAGTGAGTCTGATTTTGAAGACACACTCTCTCTGGTCGAGGAAATGCAATATGCGTTTATCTACGCATTTAAGTACTCCAAAAGATCCGGAACCCCAGCAACACGCTTTAAAGAGGCGGTGCCCGACAACGTGGCATCGCAAAGACTCCAGAGGCTGCTCGCTCTTCAAGACCGTATCACGCTTGAGCAAAACCTCGCCGAAGTGGGCCAAGAGAGAGAAGTGCTGGTGCTCTACAAAAACCGCAAGGAAGACCACTCCTGGTATGGACGCACCTACCAAGGACGACTCGTTAAAATAGCCTCTCCGCGAGATCTCTCTGGCAAGATTCTCAATGTGCGCATCGTGGATGCCAACAAGACAGCCCTGGCCGGCCATCCTGTCTAAAATTCTAAAAGCTGTCTCTAGAGCGCTAGAAACTCCGTCATCTTGTAAAACACCGCCGGATCCAGCGCTTCAGCCCTTTTCAAAAAGCGGTGCACCTGGGAGATGTGCTCCTGACGGATGAACTGGTCTTTCAGCTCCCGCAGCACTCCCGGCTCTAGCACATCAGTAGAGAGTGCAAATTGAAGTGCGGAAAGCCTCACCCACAATTTGTTGTGCGAAAGATAAGAATGCAAAGCCTTCATCTCAACCGTTTCCGGAACGGCATACCAAGTGTCGATCTTTTCCATAGCCACCCAGGGAGGCTCAGCCATTAGCTGGGGCACAGCCTCGACTCTCACGAGAGCTCCACCAAAGGCAGCGCGAAAGTCTTCGAACTCCTCTTCCGAAACATCTGACTCTGGTGGAGGAGGGGGCCTTGGCGGGGTCATATCTTCGGGAGAGGGCGGAGGACTAAAGGAGACTTCATCCCCTGCAGAGGAAAACGAAAAGAAGCCCATCACACTGTCCATGAGCCCAGGCTCGTTGTTGCCACCCGATTCACCCGAAGGAAAATACAAGTAAGCCACAACGCTGAGCCCAGCCACAATATAGAGCACCATCCGCTTTTGTGAGGAATCTCCCCCAGCCATTGCCACTGTCCTTCGCGCTCAGCGCCTTGTTCAAAACCGCTCTTTGGCTATCGGAAAGACTGGCAAATTTTGCAGCTTTTTTTTGACTGGCGCAGCGATTCTTGTACTATGACGCCACCTAGAACACCCGGAAGACCACGGAGGATTGTGTGAAAATATTGGTTTTCATCAAGCATGTTCCCGATACTGAAACCCGCATTAAATTGGCCGATGGCGGAAAGGCCCTCGATGAATCAGATTTCAAGTATATGGTGAACCCATACGATGAATTTGCCATCGAAGAAGCCATTCAATCGAAGCCAAAGGTGGGTGCAGATGAAGTGATCGTGGCCAGTCTGGGTCCGAGCCGCTGCCAAGAGGCCATCCGAAAGGGCCTCGCCATGGGCGCAGACCGGGGTGTGTGGATCAACACAGAAGGTGTCAGCGATGATTCCCTCGACTCTCTTCTGGTGGCAAAAGCATTGGCCAGTGTGGCCAAAGAAGAAGATGCACAGATCATTTTCGCAGGCCAGAAGGCAATCGACGACGACTGTGGCCATGTTGCTCCCATGGTGGCCGAACTCATCGATGCGGCTCATGTTCAGGTCGTCACGAAAGTGGAAATGGGAGATGACAAGTCTCATGCTGTGGTCCACCGAGAAGTTGAAGGCGGCATGACAGAGGTTTACACAGCCAAGTTCCCTGTTGTTTTGGGTGCACATAAGAGTCTCAACGAACCTCGTTTCCCCAGCCTTCCAGGAATCATGAAGGCAAAGAAAAAACCTCTCCGTGAGGTCAAGTTCGCCGACCTTGGTGTTGGAGAAGCCTCCACAAAAATCAATGGTTATGCGCTGCCTCCGGAAAAGGCTCCTGGAAAGGTCTTCAAAGGCCAACCTGTTGATCAAATGGTGAAAGAAGTTGTGGGCCTTTTGCGGTCTGAAGCCAAAGTCATTTAATTGAAGCGCGCACGGAGAGGAATGGATATGTCGAAAAAGGTTTTAGTGTTTGCAGAAGTCCGCAATGGAAAACTGAAGTCCACAGCAGCCGAATGTCTCACCGCCGCACAAAGCCTCACGGGTGGAAGCGCAGCACAGCTCCATGCAGTGAACATGGGCAAAGGCGCCACAGAGCACGCAGCAGAGCTGGGCAAATTTGGAGCCGATCAGGTTCACCTGGTGGAATCACCCCACACCGACACATACCAAGGTGAGCCCCATATTCAGGCGATTTCTCAGCTTGTTGAAAAAGAGAACTTTGATGTGGTTGTGGGTCCAGCTTCTCCCACCGGTCGCGATTTTTTCCCACGGCTTTCAGCTCGTTTGGGTGCAGGTCTTCTCACAGAGGTGACAGAAGTTTCTCTTGACGGTGATACAGTGGTGGCCAAGCGCCCCATTTACGCTGGAAAATGCATTGCCGACGTTGCGTCTCAAACGCCGCGAACCTTGGTGACCATTCGCCCCAATGTGGTCGCTGCCAAAGAATCACAGGCGGGAGGCAAGGTCGAAGCATTTTCTCCTAGCTTTGATGACGCAAAAATTGCGCGCTGCACCATCAAGGAAGTTCAAGCTGGAAAAAGTGAAAAACCCGACCTCACAGAAGCCAACATCATCATTTCCGGTGGTCGAGCCATGGGGAACTCCGACAACTTCAAGATCCTCCACGACTGTGCAGAGGTTGTGGGTGCAACCGTGGGCGCCTCGCGCGCAGCTGTTGATTCCGGCTACGCCGCCCATGACATGCAGGTGGGCCAAACGGGAAAAACAGTAAACCCCAGCCTTTACATCGCCTGCGGCATTTCGGGATCGATCCAACACTTGGCAGGTATGCGCACCTCAAAGATCATCGTGGCCATCAACACCGATGAAGACGCCCCTATTTTCCAAAAGGCGGACTATGGCATTGTGGCTGATCTCTTTGAAGCCGTTCCCGTGTTGCAAAAGGAGTTCCAGGTTATTCTGGGGTAGAGTGGTGATCTCGAGGCGATCCCGAAAACACCAAGGTCGAGGCACCGACGACCGCAGTGTACGCAAAAAAACGGTGTTTTTGGGATCGCCTCTACTCGCAGGTTTTGTCTTCTAAGTTCATAAATGCTGCGTCGGTTTGGCAATCCAAACCAACAATGTTGATTTCCGTCGAGCTCTCAAAAATCACGATGTGGTCGTTGAAGTCCCACTGACTGGGGTCGGGAGAAAACTCACGGCGATTGTCTTCGAAGCAAATTTTATACTTGAAACCACCATCTATTGCCTTCTTGCCACAGCGAAACCTCTCGGCTTCAACTGCATCGGACGAAGCCAATTCAACAGCAGGGATAGGAGCACTGTTTGAGTCGAGGTAACGATAGCCTGCCGTGTCGTCGTTAGCTTGAAGACCAGCACTGCAAAAGGGCTGACCGCTTGCAAACTTCACCGACATCACAATTTCGACCCCTCCATCAACAAGACTTGAGTCAATGGATGCCGTTTTTCCGTAGTTGCTCTCGTGAAACACATAGCATTGATTCGAAATGGATTTGTTGCAGTTCCCTGCGGCAATCTGCGTTCCTGCCTCATTTTTGAGCGTCACACAGTTGAGATTCCAGCTCCCATGACGTTTGCCATTGGCCGCTTCCTTGCCCTTAAAATAAGTTGTGTATTTAAGGCTTTTTGCAGTGCCCGTTGTGGTTTCCGTTCCTGATGTTGTTTCGGTTCCTGAGGTTGTTTCCGTTCCTGGTGTTGTTTCAGTTCCGGAGGTTGCCTCACCCGTGTCAATCGGAGTGTCGGCGGGGCTGGCAGGAGTCTGACCTTCAGGAGGGTTCTGGCCGGCAGCAAGCTTCTTTTTTCGCTCTTCTTCTTCCTGCTGAGCCGCAAGCTTCTTTTTCCGCTCTTCTTCTTCCTGCTGAGCCGCAAGCTGCTCCGCGGTCAACCCTTCGTTGGGCGAGCATCCAGGAGCCGTCTTATCAAGGCGGCAGTCTTGTTGTTGCGCCGGATTGGAGTCATCAGCTCCGGCTGGGGGTAAGCCAGAGTCAGCCTTTCGGGCACCAGGCTTCCTTGGAGGGTCTGGATTGCAGGCAGCCAACAACAAAACGGAAAGACCACAAAGCGCCACCACACGAGAAACAGTGGCAAAGTTCCAAAAGTTTGAAGGTCGCTTTATGGCCATGTTTTCCTCACACTAGTTACAGTTTTCAAATCCAGCGATGGTGTGCCCGCTGGGCCCTAGGTCCACTTGGAGCACAATTTCATCGAAATCAAGACCGTGTTTCTTTCGAAGCTCTTGCTCAGTGATGGTGTTGCCATTCGATGAGTTTGTGAAGGTTTCAGAAAGCTTCCCCGTGTCTAGGAGGTTGCGCAAATAAGGACGACTGGGAGCTCCCGAATACGAGGCCCTCTCCTGTCTGTCGAGAGCGGCCTTTGACTCGGGCTGATCATCGAGGAAAAACACCAGTGCATTTCCTGATTTCACGCAGGCAATGGTCCCAACGTCGGTGTCAGAAGAGCGCTTGCTATGCGCTTCCGTGCTGCGGTATCCACCGGTACACCCTGAAGAATCGCAATTGTCAGTGTTAGACGGAAGAAAGACTTGGACTTCGAGCTCCACTTTCTGGCCAGCTGAGGGAGGAGTCCACTGAATAGACTCATTAACTTTGAACTCTGGAATGGGGCTGCCACCCGCCGTGCCAGACTCATGCAGGCACCCGATGTTTCCTGAGCCTGTTCCACCCGACACTCTCACCACCACGCATGTCTTCCACCAGGCCTTTGTGTCGAGATAAACTGGAGTGAACACAATGGCATTGTCTTCCACACTACTAGGCCTTGGAATGGGCTTCATGTAGTCGGCATCACCTTCGTTTGTCGTCGGGTTCCCATCTGGGTTATTGCCAGTGGTTTGGTTCCCCGTGCCGTCGTTCCCCGGACCTGGGGTAGGTGTTACTTCCGGATTTGAGTCTTTCTTTGGAGGCTTGGGTTTGGGTTGATCGTCACAGCCTCCGATGAGAAACCCGGCTGCAAGCAGTGAAACCAACATTCGCAAGTGAATAGACATTTCGCGACCTTTCCAAGACTTTTCCGTATCGGAATTTCGTTGTGAATACCTGAGTGTTTCCTCTAACCCGTTCTATTTCCATTCTTAAAGATAGCATTTGTGCTCATTCGTTCGAGTAAAGTCGTCAAACATTCCGATTGAATAGGAGTTACATGCTCCAGCGAACAACCAATGGAGCTGCCATCAATGGAAAGCCTCCTCACCGTTGCAGCGACCTTAAAAACATCGCCAAATTGGGGGTGAAAAAGCCCAAAGTACCGCAGGTCAATAATGGCGCGGATCTGCTCTCCCCGCTTAATGTTCACATTGGGAACCAAAATTCCCAAACCAACCATACTGAGATCACGTAAACGAGACTTATGGGTTTTGCTGTCTAGCAAACGAAACACTTCTATTTCAGCATCTGCATTGAATCTTTTCGCGGCACGAGCCCCTTCGCTTGAAGAGCGCTTAAAGCGGTGAGAGAAGTCAATAGGATCAACGGGCGACAGCACATAGTCATCAAGTTCCTCATACAGTCGCAAGTGCTCTTGATAGGCTGAAATCAGCCTTTGCTCGTCTTTGGCAATAAACAAAATGGGGATCTTGCGCCGCTTCTTGAGCTCAGCAGCAAACTCTACCGATGTGACTTCATCATCAAAAATTGAGTTGTCTAAAACAATCAGATCAATTGACTTGAGCATCAACACCTTCAAGCCTTCTTCGGGCGAGTGAAGACGAATGATGATCTGGTTCTTGCCTCCACGCTGAAAGCCTCTTTCAATGGCCTTCACATCATGAGAGCCCTGACTCTCCTTTGAATACAAGAACAATATGTACTTCTTTTTGACCTTTTTTCTCGGTCCACTCAGTATCTGGTTGGTGTAGTCTGAATCCATGAAGAAAGCTCTCAATCAATCGGGCGCAACACAACTTCACAATTGTCTCAAACTTCGCCACGGGCACCCCGAACTGTGGTGACACTCCCTGCAAATCTTTCAGTTTCTTCCAATGGTCAGCGCAATGGCGTTCTCGGGAGAATCGGAGAGAGTCCGAGAAACACTCAAAGCTAAAGACTGATTCTTCGCCCCAAAAAAAGCACCAAAAATTTGAACCCCACCTTCAATGGATTGGAGACTCTGAGTGACGGAGTTCACAAGGCTCGACTGATTTGCCTCCACGGCTGCGTAGTGCGCAGCAAAAATCATAACATCCTGAAACAAGATACTTCCCAACAGATCGAGGTTAACTCCCGTCACCACCACAGACTGCATCTGGGTTCGCAGTGCCCCATACTCTTTGGCCAAATCTTCTTCAGACTGGAGACCTGCCACGTGATCGGAGAGCTTCTGAGGTTCATCACTCACTCCCACCTTGGGGGCAAAGATGAGAGTGGTGAGCCTCCCCAGAGGCTGAGACCAACGAAATTGAAACTCTTGAAGCCTGCTTGACACTGCCTCTCCATCGCGAAGAAACAACTGTCGAAGGCTGTAGCCCACTGAATAGCCACGCGGAACCAGTTTATCTGAGGTTTGGTTACCAACTCCAAGTTGAAGAACGGCACTTGTTTCATTGCTTCCCGCTGGTTCGTATTCCAACAATTCCTCAACCCCAACAGAGAGGGGAAGAGAGGTGACCCAAGGAAAAAGAGGTGCTGGTTTCGACCCTAAGGCTACCCCACGCTCCAACCCAAAAAGCCCCGCCAAATCAAGAGCAAACTTAACCCCCACAGCTGTTTCTCGATTGTCGGTTGCCAGGGTCAGATACAAGCTGCGATCGTAGTCATCTCCAAGGGTTTTGAAAACGAAACCCGACTCAACCTGGGCAAGATCCTCAGCGCTATCAAAACGAAACTTCAATCCGGAAATCAGAAATTTGTTCTGTCGCGGATATATGTGGCGGCTCTCCTGAGAGCCATTTGTTGGCCCAACAATACGCGCCTCTGTCGATGCATTGAATTCGTTCGGTCTCAATCGCATCGAAATTTGAGGTTCATCATGCCGCCAAGTCTCTTCCCTTAAACTGCGACCCAGCTCAGAACTTCGAATGAGAGCTGTCGGCACATCAAAGAAGAGGCGCTCCTTTTCCACGGAAGAAAGCGCCTCATCACCTTCTTCTTTGCCTCTCCAAGGCGCCGTGGATTGACGAAAGAGATTTGTGTCACTTAACGAAACAGATCGACGAGAGAACTCGGCCACGACCTCCTTATTTGAGGGCTCTAAAATCTCTGTTTGAAAGACCTCCTCTACGGGAACATCTGAGAGGAGACCGCGAAGATCATATCCACATTTCTGAGAAGAAACGAAGCGGAAAGCGGGAATGTGGCGTTGAAAATCTTGGGGCCGGGAAACAAGCTGAAGGAGTGCGGTTTCAAAATCCCGCTGCTGTTCTTCAGAAAAACAGTGGCTCAACCGAGCCTTCACCTGCTGCCCTGATAGCGTTGGAACCACCACTTCAAAAGGCTGCGTATCAATCCGCGTGTGTTTTTCACTCTCACCAAGAAACACTCTGTTATTTTGAAGAGCTCGGCCTTCTAAAATATCCTCAAAAAGGGGAATAAATGACAAGCTCTGCGAAATCTGTTTGATGTCATCCAGGCCCTGAAACCATTTTCTCAAAAAGTCACTCGCGTAAACACGAGCCAATGTTCGGGCAGCACGCAAGTCGCCGGTTGTTTCGAGCCCCCCTTCAATCACAAGCGCATTTTCAACCACGAGAATCACGAGCTCCCTCATGAAGGCGGCTCGATGGTACTTTTCAAAAAGCGGATTCACCTTCAAAAAGGCTGGCCCCAGTTGGAGTTCACCAAATTGCACAAGTGAAAGGCTGTCTGTGAGCCGATCTGTGCTGAGCACGAAAAGCTCTCCGCCCCGAGAAGCGGAACTTCCCCTAGCCAGAAGATCTGCAAGGAGAGGATCTTCCGCCAGGGAGTTGACCATCTCAAACACCGCAGCTTTGAGTGGGCCTTCCAGGCTCCCCACAGAGCGAAATTTCGCCAGGCCAGTGTCGTGCACTTCGGTTTCTGCAGATCTCGTTGGTGAGAACCAGACCGGACTTGGAAACGCCCTGTGTTTCTGCAAGGTCCTCGTTTTCGTTGGGCTCACAACACACCCTTTGCAAACGGTATGCCCTCCAACCCAAGAAACTTCGGTCTGGTGGAGTTCCTTTGCGGGAAATGGGATCACCGGCCCAGAGAAATGGTAAGAACCTCCCTCACGCCCAAAGTTTCCTGCCGACTGGGGCGGAAACACGCGCAGATCGAGGGCGAGCACCCGGCAATACCCAGGCTGATCAGGTGGCACCACAACCAAAGAGCGTGTCTCAAAAAGGTTGAATGTTAGGGGAGCTGCCTGAACCCGATCGGGAGCCTGGTGGAGCAGGCGTTTGAGGGAATCGTTTGTGCAGAGGGACTTTGGGAGCAGAAACCAACGGCTGTTCTCGACCAAGAGACTCCCCGCGCGATCGGCCAGGTCAAAGTCTTCTCCTTCAAAACCTCTGCCGTGCAGCTCCCGTTCACGACGCCCTTCCGCACTCCAATTCAAGTGGCGGTTCGCATAGTGCAAAAGCTCAAGAGGGCCCGGTTCATGAGGCCCATAAAGGGCGCGGCCACGAAAAGACTCGGTTTCAGGGTCCCATTGCAGGTTGGCAAAGGCACGTGGCAAAGACTCTTGGGCCTGGGCCGGCTTCCAAATGCCAAGCCACAACAAAAAGACCAAGCGACAAACCCATCCTAAAATGGCGAAGCAGTGGCACTTCTGCGGGAGGCGTTGAGGGCTTTCACCTCTGGACCCTTGTGGCTTCACAGGCAAGACAGTCTTCCATTTTTCTGCATGGGGATTGAATTTTCCCGCGCTGACTATGTAGAATATCGGTTGACCTTGCCTGGTGACAAGCCATCGGGCCTCACAAGCGGAGCACACACACAAGCATGGCTGAAAGCGATCGTCTTGACGCAGAGAACACGAAACCCTCTGCCGTGGAACCCGCAACACCTCCTCCGATGGAGGAGCCTCAGCACAAGCTCCCCCACGTCACTTTAGCCTTTGAGGAACTCAAGCTCAAAGTTGAAGCTGTGCTGTTTGCCGCTGATCGCCCCCTTGAGGTGGCAGAGATTCGGGAGTTCATTGGCTCAGTTTCCCTCACCGATGTGCGCCTTGCTCTCAAAGACTTAGGTCATGACTTTGCCAACCGGAGCGTGCAGATCATAGAGGTCGGCCGTCGCTATCAAATGCGCACGCGTCCCGCCTACACGGAAACTGTTTCCAAGATTTTTTCTGGAAAACCCCGAACCCTTTCCAAGTCTGCCATTGAAACCCTTGCCATAGTGGCCTATCGCCAACCTGTGACCAGGGCCGAGATTTCGGCTCTGCGCCAGGTCGACTCCAGCCACCTGGTCACCTCTCTCAAAGAGAAGGAACTGATTGTAGCGTCTGGAACCCGAAAAGAAGTCGGTAACCCGGTAGAATACAAGACAACCAGCCAGTTTTTGGACGTTTTTGGGCTCACCTCAATAGAAGAGCTCC
>JANQPW010000564.1 GCA_028285285.1 Silvanigrellales bacterium | reverse complement strand
TTCATTCGGCGTGGTGAAAAGTACTACGAAATCGTGATTGTGGCGGAAGGTTTTGATTGGGATGAAGTTGAAAATGAAGAAGAAGACCAGATCGAAGGGTCTGACGAAGCATGATGTCAGCGGAAGATGTTGGAACTTTGTGGGAACCCGCTGCTGGTGAGTTTGCACTCCCCCACCGGCTCATCTGTTCAGAGAATTTCGCGGCTTTGACTCAATTGGTGGAGACCGAGGCCGAGACATTTGACTTCATATACATTGATCCTCCTTACAACACTGGCAGAGAGTTCACCTTTTCAGATCGCACCGCCGGAGCTCAGCGGAGTTCCTCGAGAGTGTGGCTCGACATGATGACGCCGAGAGTGCAGCTGGCTCACAGGCTGCTTTCCCATAGAGGTGTCATGTGCGTGTCTATCGATGATCGTGAGTTGCCGCATCTCACACTCTTGCTCCGCGAAGTTTTTGGCGAAGAAAATCAAATTGCTGTCATTAAGTGGAAAAAGAAACGAAAACCTTCCTTTTTGCGAAGTCATATGACATCGGTGTTTGAGTATATCTTGGTGTTTGCCAAGTGCCGTCAGGAGATGCCTCGACTGCTGGGTGAGCGTTCCACAGAGCTTTCGCGGCCTGTTTTGAATCAAGGGAATCCTCTTGCAGAGCGGATCATCCCGCGCGGAACGCCGGCGCGTTGTGATGATGGGGTGATCCCAAAAGGTCAGCGTCGGCTGCGAACCCTCACTTTTGAGCTCAAAAGTGATCTTGTGATTCGCAAAGGGCATGTGCTGCAAGACTGTGGAGTGGTTGGCCCTTTTCGTGTGAGCCAGGAAATCTTGAACGATTCCTTGTTTATTACAGCAAAAGGTGGCTTGAGACGGAGCATTTCGGAAGATGAGCAGGTGAATCGTTTGATGACAGACGATGGGTCGGCCTGGTCAACAAATGAGGATGCCGACAGGGAGATCATGGAATTGTTTGGTCAGCGTGTCTTTCAATACGCCAAACCAACCGGAATGCTCCGCCGATTGATCCGCATGTACCCAGCGCCGGGTCGTTCTCAGCTCACACAACCCTTGCGTTTTCTCGATTTCTTTGCTGGTTCTGGCTCTTTTGGAGACGCGATCTTGCAGCAGAACGCCGCCGATGGAGTTCCTCGTGTGTTTACCCTCATACAGTCTGCTGAGCCCTGTCAGAAGCATTCTGAATTTGAAAATATTTTTGAACTCATGCGAGAGAGAATCCGTCGTGTTGCGAGTCGCCTACCAGAGCGTTTTCAAGAACCAGTGGTGGACACAATTTACCCCCCTTCGTGATTGACTCAAACTGGTGGATCTGAGCGCGGATCGCCATTTATGATCGGTGCATGAGTTTTTTTCGAATTTCGGTCACAAGCATTCCCGTTTCTTTGTTTTGTCTCGTTCTGTCGCAGATGTGTCTCAGCTCATCTGAGGCTCAGCAAGGGCCCAACCTGAGGGGGGTGAGAGACCCATTTGTGATTCGCGGGAGACCCGAGGCGCCTATTTTGGAAAACGACACCCTTCCAACTTTGCCCCTCAAGCAGCCACCGGCGAGCCCAGCATATCCAGAGTTGGACTATTCGAATCTTTTGCTGAATCCAGAGCTTATCTTCTTGTTCAACGAGTCGGAGTTTGAGGTGAACATGGAGACACTGCTTGGCGAGTTGGAAAAGATTTCAGCCTCTGAGCAGCGGGAGCGGTGAAATTATTGCTGCACGTTTGATTGCATATGCTGTCATGATCGCCGCAGTGTCGTCTATCAATTGAGGTGTGGGAAATGTTAGCAGAAATTTTTGATCTGTTTCGACAAGACTCCATCATCCCATTTGTGATTTTAGCGCTCATCTTAGCGGGGTGGGTGATTGTTATTGAGCGTCTTGTTACCCTTCAATTCCTTTACAAGATCAACTTCAATAGCTTCAACATGAACATGAAAAAGATGCTGGCCGCAGGCGACTTCGATAGGGCTAAAGCCTTTTGTCAGGCCACCTCGAAAATGGGCCTGCCTTTGATGACGGCCCGGGCCATAGATGCCTACGAGTCAGATGCTTACCGTGTGAGGTTGGTGCTGAGTGAAGAAGCCTTGGGTTTTATGCCACGCATTCGTCGGCGTATCTCGCAGCTTCCCAACCTGGCAACGGGTGCGATTTTGCTCGGGGCGTTGGCAGCGGTTCATGGCGTGTGGCAGGCATTTTACACGGCGGAGATTCTTGAATTGGGTGTGAAGACTTTTGCTTTCACGCAGGGAATTTCTCATTCTTTGACCCCGTTGGCGCTGTCAATGTTCGCTGCCGTTCTGCTCGTCATTCCCTATGGAGTGCTCGAGGCCATCGCTTCCCGTTTGGAGGGGGAGATCGAACACAGCCTTACTATTGTGTTGAATATTTTGGCTCCGGAAACGCAGCCAGTCGTGGCAGCTGTTGCTGCACCAGCTGCTGAGTACTCGCCCTCTGAGACGTCGTCGACAAGCAACGACGATGCCGAAGATGTGAGTGACAGTTCCATTGACGACCTGACAAGTGATATTGACCAAGAGGTGGCAGGTGAAAGCGCTGAGGCTGTTCCCGACGAGGAAGAGATCATCTAGATCTCTCTGGGCCTTCTGGCTTCTCTTCTTCACATTCTTTATTGCCGTGGGGTCTGCACTCACTGTTTCCGAGCTTCTCCTGCTGTCGAATCGGAAAATTGTGTACACGAGCCTGCGGACGGGAAATATTGAAGACAGAAGACCCTTTTCCGT
>JANQPW010000922.1 GCA_028285285.1 Silvanigrellales bacterium | reverse complement strand
CCGATCTTTGCCAAGGGCTCCTCTGATTGAGGCTTTGGCTGCGCTTGCACGGCTTCAGCTCCGGCTCGTTCCACCGGGGCTTTGCGCTTCTCGTTCTTTTTCTTTTTCAGTCTATTGGGCACTTCAGAGAGGTCCACCGACACCAAGCGTGAAACACCTGGCTCGTTCATGGAAATGCCGTAGATGGTGTCCAAAACTTCCATGGTGCGCCGGTTGTGGGTAATGACCACAAACTGGAACTCTCCACTGAGGGCATCGAGGACGCTGTTGAAGCGGCCAACGTTGGCTTCGTCAAGAGGAGCATCGACCTCGTCGAGGTAACAAAAAGGTGCTGGAGAAGTCTTGAGCAGTGCGAAGATCAATGAGATTGCTGTGAGAGCCTTCTCGCCCCCACTAAAGAGGCTCATGTTCTGAAGACGTTTACCGGGGAGACGCACCAGGATCTCCACACCGGTTTCAAGCAAGTCGTCGGGGTTGAGGAGGTTGAGTCGCGCTTCCCCCCCTGGAAACAGGATAGGGAACAGCCCCTCAAATTCACGACCCACTTGAGTGAAAGTTTCCAGAAAGCTCTCTTTGGTGCGCTCTTCCACCTCGGAGATGGACTTTTGCAGGCCCTCGATGGAGTGGGTGATGTCACTTTTTTGATCGGTGAGAAACCCGAGTTTGGTGGTGGTTTCTTCAAACTCCGCCATGGCGGCTTCGTTGATAGGCCCCAAGGCCTCGAGCTGCTTCTTCAAAGAGTGGATTTTCTTTTCCAGGGCAGCCCGGTTGTCTTCCTCGGGAGCCTCTGTTTGGGTGAAGTCTGATTCAGAAAGCCCAAACCGCTCCCAAGCGTCTTTGTACTGTGTCTCCAAAATGGCTTCGGCCCGAGCCAGTTCCGCTTGGCGCTCGGCGAGGTAGCGTTCGTGTTTGATTTGTGAGTCTTTGGCGTCGGAAATCTTGCCCTCAAGCACGTGGATGCGCTCACTGAACTCGGCAATTCGGCTGTCGAACTCAGCGCGTTTGGCTTCTCCAACTGCGATGCCTTCCTGGAGTTCCGAAATTTCCTGGTCGAGGTCTTCGTGAGAGCGTTCACTTCCCTGTAGCTGTTCATTGAGTTTGGCCTGTTCCAGTCGAAGGCGTTCCATTTTTTGGGTGGAGCGGTCCATTTGCAGGCTGAGCTCTTCAAACTGCCGTTTGGCATTGCTGAGCCTCTCCGACATAACCTGCTTTTCCGAACGGCGATCGGCCAGCACACGGCGCACCTCAGCCAAGCGGTCCGCCTGTTCCTGAGCGCTCTCCTCAAAGTCGGTCAGTCGCTCGCGCAAACCCTCAATGGTGGCCTCGTCGGCGGTTCGGCGATCGGCCACTTCACGGAATTTGTGTTGCTCCCGCTCCAGCTGGTCGCGAATCTCAGAGCAGTCTTGTTTCAAGAGAGTGGATTTTTCCACAAGATGTTCTTGTTTGAGGCGTAAAGAAGACAGCTCGGCCTCACGGCGAATGGCCTCTTCTTTCTGCTGCGACAAGGTTTCGCGCAAGTTGTGAATTTGTTCTTGCAGTGTTTCAAGCCGCGTGTCGGCACCGTTCAGTTGGGTCTCGAGCTTTTTCAGCTCGGTGAACACACCGGTCCGCTGCTCTTCGAGCTGTTGGATCTCGCGGCGGCGTTTGAGCACACCCTCTGAGCGAATGTCTTGAGACTTTCCTGTGCGCAATTCGCCATGCCCAAAGAGAGTGGAGCCCGCTCCCACAATAAACACAAACCCGGCCGTGTGGTGTGAGGCACGACGGCACTTGCTGGCCAGCCAAAGGTCGGGGCAGAAAAACACGCGATCGAAGGCAACGGCCAGAGGGTGCGCATGGCCTCGTGTGAGGGCTTCTTTGGCTCCCTCAACCCCGGCAACTCGCAACACTTCCAAGCGTGCTTGGGCCTCAT
>JANQPW010000525.1 GCA_028285285.1 Silvanigrellales bacterium | reverse complement strand
GAGGCGGTGTTTTGTTTCATCTCCAACTCAATTTGTTGCCGAGCTTTCTGCGGGCTCACGGCCTGGGCAAAGCGGTGGACTGTGAAGGCAATGCGGCTGGCGTAGGCGTGGGTGGAGAGTTCGAGGAGGAACTCGTTGTTCCCAATGCATTGGTTTTTAAGGTAGCGGGCTTGGGCCACGAAGGGTGGCTTGGGGCCGGAAGAGTGAGGCGCTGCGGTCTCATGAGTGTGTTGTGGTGTTGAAGCCGATGGAACCTTGAAGCACGAGATGAGCGCAGCACTTGAGCACGCGCACCAAAAAAATGGCCGATGGAAGAGGTGCCGCACAAGCCAGCCCATCTTTAGGCAGCCTTTTGCTCGGTTTGCTCAAGACACGCAATGGGCAGCGATATCGCTGAAGTGCCAAAGCGGAGCGCGAGCTGGTCTTCTTGAATCACAGCGGAGAATGAAAAAGATCCCACGTTGATCACCACCTTGAGGCCGCTTCTCAAGCTCTTGAAGGGGAGGTTCAGACGGGCATCATCAGGGGTCACGATACAGAGGGTGTCTTCAATCAGTTTCACTTGGAGGGATCCGGCATCGGCCGCCTGATCTTGGAGGCTCAGAAAGGAGCGCGGTAAATCTGGAACATCTTCAGTGTTGGCAGCAGAGCTTTCAGACGAATCAGTTGATTCTTCGTCGGGTGATTCAGCAGCCTCGAAACTGTCGGCCAGGTTCACCGGGCTCACGTTTCCTGCGCTGGATTCCTGATCAAGAGCGGCTTCCGATCGCATGGCCTGGGTCACGCGGGACACGTCTTCCTCGGTGGCGTCAGCCTCTTCGAGATCGTACTCGCCCTCCATCAGCTCTGCAGCCGTTTCCGGGTTGTCGTCGGGCACCACATCACTTTCAACTGGCACCTCATCTGTGGAAAGGTTGGCGTCAAGAGCCAGTGGCCCCGACTCCGGATCTGTTTCAAAGGTCGCGTCGTCAATAGCCTCAATGTCAACATCGAGATCTGTGACTTCAGCGTCGACGTCGAAGGAGTCCCCTTCGGCAGCCTCCTCCAACTCATCATGGGGATCAGCCTCCGACATGGCGTCAGTAGCCAATGTGTCCTCGTTTTCCAGGGGTGCCTCAACATCGAGGTCGGTGGTGTCAAGCTCTGCCTCCCCATCGAGATCCTCAACTCCGTCGAGTTCCAAGTCGCCCGTCACATCTTCAGAAAGATCGGGTTCTGGCTCAGGAGGCAGGTCGGTCTCGCCCAATTCGCTTTCGGTCGACTCAAGCTCAGCAGATTCCAAGGGCGCGGTGTTCATCTCGGGGTCGGGACTCTCGTCGCCAGTTTCATCATCGGTCGACAAAAGCGAGTTCGCATCTTCCATGGAAAACTCTTCGGACTCCAGTGAGTCGTCTTCCAAAGCGCTTTCGGAGTCATCGAGGAGAGACTCGGACACATCGGGGGCAAGGCCGTTGGAGTCGCTGAGGTCTTCAACCTCAGCGAGATCGACCTCTGGGTCTAAATCTTCAGCTAAGTCAGGCACATCGGAGGCCTCGCTGGACATCTCAGTGGAGTCCGGGGTGTCGGTGCTTGCGGACGCCTCAAACTCACTCGTGCCCAGGCGCTCCACAAAATCATGGAAACTCTCGTTTTCTTCTCGTTTGGCAACGAAGGTTTCGATGATGCGGGTGATCTCTCCGGCAAGTTCTTCTTTTTTGACATTGTCGGCAAAGAACTGACCCACCTGCGGCAACTCAGCAGACTTTCCACCCAGCTGAATTTTGTAGCCATCAGGCTCACCCACAATGTGCATGTCGTCGGTGCCCGAAGCAAGGCAGTTCTGTGAGCACCCGTTCATTGCGATGCGCAGATGTGGCGCACCATTTGGAAAA
>JANQPW010000508.1 GCA_028285285.1 Silvanigrellales bacterium | reverse complement strand
TGTCTTACCGCGGTATTTCTGTTGAGGGTAGTGTTCGTGAGTTTGCCTTCTGCAACTCTTACGACTCCCTATTGTCGGGCCTTGTGCGGGCTCGTTTTTCTGCTTCTGGGCTGCCCCAAGCCTTTGATCTGGCGGCTGACATCAATATCGATGAGGTTTATTACGACAAACAACCCATGGGAACTTTGAGCGTGAATCTGGCCAGGGTGGGCTCCTCTCCCATCGAAGGAACATTTTCAGGTTACTTCCAGCAGATTTTTGGTCGATTCACATTTCCTTTGAATTCCGCACAGGAATTCGAGCTCTATGCCACCACTCAAGAGCTTGACCTGATGTTTCTGCTGCCTGATGTTCGCACTGAAAGCAATCTTTTCTCTGAGGTTACCTCAACACTCCAGTTTCAAAGCCCATCATTCTTTGCAAACTCTCCGGTGGGTAGTGGCGATTGGCTGAGAAAATGCAGAGGATCGTTAGTGTTGACAAAGGGAACATTTGCAACACAGGGTCTTCTCCTTTCCACACAACGAAAAGTGAAGGGGGAGCTGCAGCGAGGTGTTTTTCAAGTCAGAGACCTTCATTTGAGATCGGATCGTTCGCAGGTCAAAGGAGACTTTCGGTATGATCTTGTCTCTGGAGACGGTCGCGGCAGCGTTCGAGGAGATGTTGATCTTGGTTTGCTTCAGGGTTTTTTCCCCCAGATAGCAGCGAGCCGAGGTTCGGCTGATTTCGATTTAGATGTCACACTTGCAAAAGGTCAGAGCCCTCAGTTTGTTGGGCTTACATCTCTACAGATCAATGAACTGCTCTTTCTTGACTACGAGCCGGCCTTTGAAGACGTCAATGCACGCCTTCAGCTCTCTGCTAGCAAAATTGAGATTCTAAAAATGTCTGGAAGAAAAGGAACGGGACGCTTCGAGGTGTTGGGAAGTGTAGGCGTTGGAGGAGGAGCTGCGGCTTCAAGTGCTCAAGATGTTGGACTCAGACTCAGAATGACTCAGCTTCAAACACGCATTCCTGCGCCTATTTTTAGGGGTGTTGATGCTATTTTGAGTGGGAACTTGGAAATCACAGGTGATCAGATACCCTATCGACTCAGCGGGAGCGTTCAGGTCGACCGGGGTCGTGCCTTTCGCGATTTGAGCTGCGAGGAAATTGTGGCAGAGGCCCCCGACGGCAGCACAGAACGCATTGAAGAAAATGCGCAAGCCCTTCTGGAGCTTGATGTGTCGATCAATGCAAACGAAACGTTCAGTTTGCAAACCCGTTGTGTTCGTTCCCGGCTCAGTTCGAAGCTCAGGGTGCTGGGAACTGAGAAAGCCCCCTCGTTTTCTGGCTTGATCAGTGCGGAAGAAGGACGCGTGCAGGTGTTGAAGGCCCGGTTTAGTTTGCAAAAGGCAGATGTGATTTTTGACTCTCCGGTTGCATTTGATCCTCGCCTTGATATCCAGATGGTCGCGCAAATTGACAATTATCAGGTCTTCATGAGCATTGATGGCTATTCCAGCGCCCCACGAACCAGCTTTTGGTCGGAACCTTCCACAACACCCGGAGGCGCAACGATCGATCGCGCAACAATCATTCGCATGATTGCCAACGGCAGGGCTCCTCGAGATGCGCAGGGGGCTGACGGAAATCTGATTGCTAATCAAGTTGCCACTTACTTTTATGGCACCACTGAGTTGGACGAGTCGTTGAGCAAAGCCTTTTCTCGGATCACTGCAGGTTTTGTTGACACGGTGCGACTGCAGCCGATTATCGAAAATGGCCAGACAACTTGGAGAGCTCGGATCAGCCGGAGCGTGGGAGAGCGTTTCAATTTGGGGTTAGACGTTGAGCAAAGCCCCCTTGAGAACAATCAGTCTCTTACGGGAACGTTGTTTCTTAACGACACCGTCAATGTTCTGGGTGGTTTTGACCGACGTGTGAACGACACAGAGTCTTATGTTGAGCTTTCGGGTGGCCTCCGCTTCCAGTTTGGAGGCAAGTAGCCCATGTCACTTTTTCGCCGAGCATTGGGGTTTGTTGTTTTTCTCAATGCGTTTTTCTCAATCGCCCAGGGAGCAGTTGTTCTCACAACAGCTGGTGAAGAAATCCGAATGAGATTTTTCCTTGACGGGATTGAAACGGAAATTGAGGCAAACATTATTAACAGTTTAGGAACGCGGACCCGCCTATCCCTTGCTCAGGCGCTTGTTAAGGAACTTGTGCGCTCAGGTCGCTACAAAGATGTGGTTGTTGAAAGAGTTCCCCAAACTGAAGCCCAGTCAGGCACGAGCCGAGGAGAAGTTTGGCATGTTCAACTCGCAGCTCAGCGCACCATATATGACATCTCCATTTCCGGTATTAGTTTTCTCGACGAATCGAAGTACGTCAGGGGGCTGAAGTCGAAGGTGGGCTTGCTCTTTCTGGAACAGTATGTCGAGGAAGATATCGCAAGACTGACACGGCAGCTTCAAGAAAGTGGCTACCCTCAGGCCCAGGTTAAGTCTGTGCAAATCAAGGGTGTGGCCAATGGAACCGTTCGGATCGACTTTCAGGTGGAAAGAAAAGAGGCCTGTCGGCTTGCTGAGGTGCGCGTGGAGGGCACCGATAGCGTTTTTGAAATAGTCAGTTTGCCCATTGAGTTGGGATCTATCTGCAATATACCGAACCTTCGTAAGAGCTTGACTCTTGAGGAAGAGAGACTTCGATCTGAGGGTTACCTTCAGGCAAAAGTGGTTTTGAAAAGTGTCACTTACTCGGAAGACAAAACACGTGCATTGATCATGGTAGAGGCCTTTCGAGGCCCACGAACCCGGGTTGGAACCCTTGATTTAGCAACGGGTGAGGTCAATGAAGATTTCCTCACAGATGAAGGTGGGTTGAGCGCCTTTGATCTGAGTTTGCTCTCTGAAGAAGATCTTCGTCGTGAGGTTTTGAACCGGTACTTGGAAGATGGATATGCGCAGACGACGGTGACCGGGCCCAGTTATGTCAATTTGAACTCGGGTGATCGTATTCTCCGTTTTTTTGTGCAAAAAGGCCCCCGCATAACTGTGGGCGAGGTTGAGTTTGTGGGTGACAAGCTTCCCGTTTCTCGCTCCGATGCTTTGGATGCAATGGGGCTCAGCCCCGGTATTTTGAGTCAATCCATACCATTTGTTGAAAAAAACATGGCAGAGTATCGCGAGAGTCTACAACGGCTTCTTCTTTCGGAAGGCTTTGGAGATGCCGTTGTCGATCTCCCAAAAGTGGCTATTTCAAGGAGTGGTGGTACTGCAAAGTTAGTCTTTCCCTTTCGTCTTAACAAACGTTACATCATGACAGAAATCAGCATCTTGGGTAGGCCTGAGGGCTTTGAGATCGACACAGATGAAGTCAACGACATTGTTGACCTCGACGAGCCTCTTTCAAGTCAAGACATCTCTGAAATGAGGGAAACCGTGCGGAGGCAACTGATTGAGCGCGGTTACTACTACGCAAAAGTTACCGAAGACGTTGTGCTGCAGAATGAAGGCAAAGATCAGAGGAACGTGCTCCTTGTGTTGGAGATTCGAGCTGGCCCCCTTGTGAGAGTTGGAAAC